>DATCLH010000128.1:0-5751 GCA_036564035.1 Thermaerobacter sp. | reverse complement strand
GGTCGCCGGGGCGGCCGGTTCCACCGCCCGGGCGGCCAGTTCCCGGCGCGCCGCCTCCAGGGTCGGCACCAGGTTTTCGTAGGTGCAGCGCCGGATGGCCTCGTCCAGCGGCAACCAGGTCGCGTCCCGCAGCTCCTCCCGCTGCACGCGAATGCCGTGGTTCAGGGCGCGCACCAGGAAGTAGTGGACGGTCTTGTCCACTTCCTCGTCGCCGTCGCGGAACTGGTACCGCACCGGCGGCAGGGGCGCCTCGATGGCGCCGACGATCCCCGTCTCCTCCCGGATCTCCCGCAGGGCGGCGGCCTGGGGCGTCTCGCCCTCTTCGATGCCGCCCTTGGGCAGGGCCCAGTGGCCGTAGGCGTCCAGGATCATCAACACCTCGACGGCCGGCGCCCGGTCCCCGGCCCGCCGGTAGACCACGCCGCCCGCCGCTTGCCGTTCGGTCATCGTCCATCCCTCCCCCGGGGCGGCCGACCCGCCAAAGGATGGATGTACCTCATGCTATAATGGTAGACGAACCCGCCGGCTGGCAACCGCCGAGGTGAGCCCCGTGGAGGTTGGCAAGCGGATCCGGGATCTGCGCCGGCAACGCGGGATCAGCCTGCGCGACCTGGCGCGCCGCTCCGGGGTGTCCAAGGCGTACCTGTCCCAGCTGGAGAACGATCCCGATCGGAAGCCATCGGTCGACGTGGTCCTGCGCATCGCCGCGGCGCTGGAGGTCAGCCTGGCGGACCTGGTGGGCCCGGAGCCAGGGGTCGCCGCACCCGCGGGTGGCGGCAGTGCCGCACCGACGGCGGCCGGCCGGCCCACGCCGGGCGGCGCGCCACCGGCCCATCCCGGGACGAACCCGGTGGAACGCCCCAGGGCGGCCGGTCCGGCCATCGAACCCGGCGCCGGCCTGCCCGCCGAGCAAATCGCCGCCGGTGCCGAGCCCGTCGCCGAGCCCCCACCCCTTGAGCCCGACGATCTGCCCTGGGCCCTTCGCGTGTTCTGGCAGGAGAATCCCCATGTGCCCGAAGAGGAGATCCGGTCCCTGGCCACCATCACCTGGCGGGGGCGCCGGCCCTTCACGCCCACCGACTACTGGGTCCTCCACCAGGTGCTGACCGGCATGACCCGCGGGGTTTGAAGGGATCCGGTGCCGGTGCCCCCTTCCGGCGGCCAGCCTGGCCGCGCGGGTACGACGGCCCGAACCCCTTCGCCCGCCCCGGCCCGGGCTTCCGACCCGTTTCCGAGCCCGTGCCAGAGCCAGTCCAGATCGGTGACGCAGCCCGCCTGCCAGAGCCCCAGGGCCGCTGCCAGCACCGCCCGGGCGGTCCGCTCCGCCCCGCCCAGGAGCCCCGGGTCCTGGCCCCCGGCGGCCCCAACGGCCCGGTCTAGCGCTGGCGCCTCCCGCCCTTCCCCTGCACTCGCCAGGGGCGGGGGCCCGCCCGGGCCACCTCCGGCGCCGGCGAACCCGCCCAAAAGGCGCACCTCGCCCCGGCGCGCCCCCTCCGCCAGGAAGCGGGCCAGCGCCCCGTGCACCGCAGCCCAAACCGGTCCCGCCGGCGTCGTCCCCCCGCCCGGCCCCGCAGCCGCCGCGGGGCGAGGGGCCGCCGCGGCCTCGCTGCCGGCCTCGGCCTCGCAGGCCAGCCAGGGCAGGGCCTCCTCCAGCACCCGGCGGAAGGCGAGCCAGCGCTCGGCCGCCGGCAGGCCCGGCGTCAGGTGGACCCGGGCCAGCTGGCGGCTCAGGCGGGCCGCCTGCTCCTCCGTGACCGCGCGCAGGAGGCTGGGCTTGTCCGGGAAATGGGCGTAGACCGTGCCGACGGCAACGCCGGCGGCCGCCGCCACCTGGCGAAGACCCGTCCCCCGGTAGCCCCGCTCCCGGAACAGGCCGGTGGCCGCCTGCCGGATCCGCCGGCCGGCGTCGTCCCCGGGCCGGTTCATGCCGTGGTCTCCACCGCCTGGCCGGCCTCCGCCAGCAGCGCCCGGGCGATCACCATCCGCTGCACTTCCGACGTGCCCTCGTAGATCTGGGTGATCTTGGCGTCCCGCATCAGGCGCTCGACCTCGAAGTCCTGCAGGTACCCGTAGCCGCCGTGGATCTGCACCGCCTCAGTGGTCACCCGCATCGCCACCTCGGAGGCGAAGAGCTTGGCCATGGCGATCTCCTTGCTGGCGCGGTGGCCGGAGCGAACGCTCTCGTCGTAGAGGACGGCCGCCCGGTAGACCAGCAGGCGCGCCGCCTCCACCTGGGTGGCCATGTCCGCCAGCTTGAACTGGATGCCCTGGAAGCTGGCGATGGGACGGCCGAACTGCCGGCGCTGGCCGGCGTAGGCGACGGCCCGGTCCAGGGCGGCCTGGGCGATGCCCACCGCCTGGGCGCCGATGCCCACGCGGCCGTTGTCCAGGGTGGCCAGGGCGATCTTGTAGCCCTGCCCCTCCCGGCCGATCAGGTTCTCCGCCGGGATCCGGACCCGGTCCAGGATCACGTCGGTGGTGGCCGACGCCCGGATACCCATCTTCTTGAAGGGCTTGCCGAAGGACAGGCCGGGCGTCCCTTTTTCGACCAGGAAGGCGCTGATGCCGCGGGGGCCGCCGGCGGGATCCGTCACGGCGAAGACCACGTAGAGCCCCGCCACGCCCCCGTTGGAGATGAAGGTCTTGCGCCCGGTCAGCACGTAGTGGTCCCCGTCCCGCACCGCGGTGGTCTTCAGGGCGGCGGCGTCGGAGCCGGCGTCGGGCTCCGTCAGGCAGAAGGCGCCCAGTTGCTCGGCCCGGGCCAGCACCGGCAGCCACCGCGCCTTCATCGCCTCCCCGGCCCAGCGGTTCAGCAGCTCGCCCACCAGGCTGTTGTGGACGTCCATCACCACGGCGGTGGCGGCGCAGGCCCGCGCGACTTCTTCCAGGCAGATGGCATGGGCCAGGGTGTCCATCCCGCCGCCACCGTAATCCTCCGGGATCATCATGCCGAGGTAGCCGTGCTCCGCCAGCCGGCGCACGTTCTCCCAGGGGAACTCGCCCGATTCGTCATAGTGTGCGGCCCGGGGGGCCAGCTCCCGCTGGGCGAACTCGTGGACGGCCCGCCGGATCTCCTCGTATTCGGGATCGAGCAGAAAGGGTCGGCTCTCCATCGCTGCCTCCTCAGGCCTCCTCCTCAGGCCCTCGGGCCGCTCCAGCGCCCCTGGCCCCCTCAGGCCACGGGGCTGCGCCGGCCCGCGGCCGGTTCCTCCGCGCCGGGGTCACCCAGGTCCGCCAGCAGCCGTTCCGCCGCCTCGCCGGGACTGAGGGCCCGGCGCGCCACGGCCTCGGCCAGCTCGTCCCACCGGCGGCTGCCCTGCAGGCGCTCCCAGAGCCGGGCCAGCACCTGCTGGCGCAGGGCCTCCTCCGCCTGCCAGCGGTGCCGCTGGGCCCCCGCCGCCGTACCCGCCAGGTGCTGGCGGTGGCGCCGGATGGCGCCGGCCAGTTCGTCGACGCCCTGGCCGCTGCCGGCCACCGTCTCCAGGACCGGCGGCTTCCACCCCGGGTCCCGCGGCGCGCCCAGGTCCAGCATCTGCCGCAGCTCCCGGACCGTCCGGTCGGCCCCGGGCTGGTCGGCCTTGTTGACCACCAGGATGTCGCCCACCTCGAGGATGCCGGCCTTGGCCGCCTGGACCTCGTCGCCCAGTCCGGGCGCCAGCACCACCACCACCGTGTGGGCGTAGCGCATGATCTCCACCTCGGACTGGCCGGCCCCAACCGTCTCCACCAGCACCGTGTCCATGCCCGCGGCATCCAGCAGGTGGATCACATCCCCCGCGGCCCGCGACAGCCCACCCACCTGGCCCCGGGAGGCCAGGCTGCGGAAGAACACGCCGTCGTCCACGGGGCCGTGGCTGAAGCGGATGCGGTCGCCCAGCAGGGCGCCGCCGGTGAAGGGGCTGGAGGGGTCGACGGCCACCAGGCCCACCCGCTCCCCCTGCTGCCGGAGATGCCGGGCCAGGGCCGCGGCCAGGGTGCTCTTGCCGACCCCCGGCGCCCCGGTCAGGCCGACCACGTGGGCCCGGCCGGTTTGCGGATAGATGCGGCGCAGCAGGTCGCCGGCGCCCGGGTGCCGGTTCTCCACCCAGGTGATGGCTCGGGCCAGGGCCCGCCGGTCTCCGGCCAGGACACCGGCGGCCAGCTGCTCGGGGTCGCTGGGCCGGGTCACGCCGTCTCCCCCCGCCGCCTGGCGACGGCCGCCCGGGTGAAGGCGACGATCTCCTCGGTGCTGGAACCGGGGCCAAACACCCGGGCCACCCCGGCCTCCAGCAGGCGGGGCACGTCCTCCGCGGGGATCACCCCGCCCACCAACACCACCACGTCGTCCAGCCCCACCTCCCGCAGGGCCTCGCAGACCCGCGGGATCAGGGTGTTGTGGGCGCCCGAGAGGATGCTCAGGGCGACCACGTCCACGTCCTCTTCCAGGGCGGCCCGGGCGATCTGGGCCGGCGACTGGTGCAGGCCGGTGTAGATGACCTCCATGCCCGCATCCCGGTAGGCGCGGGCGATCACCTTGGCCCCCCGGTCGTGCCGGTCCATGCCGGGCTTGGCCACCAGCACCCGGATGCGGCCTCCCGCCGCCGGGGCCGGGGTCGTCGTGGCACGCTGCGTCTCCATCGCCTCTCCCGCCTTCTTCCCGCCGGATGGCGCCCCACCAGCCCGGGGCCGCCCCCGGCCGCCGGCGCCACCGGCCGGCTAGAAGATGGCCCGGTCGCGGTACTCGCCGAAGACCTCCCGCAGGGTGTCGCACATCTCCCCCAGGGTCGCGTAGGACCGGGCGCACTCCAACAGGCGCGGCATCAGGTTCTCCCCGCTGCGGGCCGCCGCCTTGAGATCCCTCAGGGCCTGGAGCACCCGCCGGTTGTCCCGGGTGCGCCGGATGTCCTTGAGCCGCTGGATCTGGCGCTGCTGGACCTCGTCGGGCACCCGCAGGATCTCGGGCTGCTCCTCGTCCTCGAGGACGTACTTGTTGACCCCCACCACGGTGATGTCGCCCGCTTCCACCTGCTGCTGGTAGCGGTAGGAGGCGTCGGCGATCTCCTTCTGGAAGAACCCGGCCTCGATGGCGGGGATCACCCCGCCCAGCTCGTCGATGCGCCGGAAGTACTCCCGCGCCCGCCGCTCCATCTCGTCGGTCAGCCACTCCACGTAGTAGGAGCCGCCCAGGGGGTCCACCGTGTGGGTGACGCCGCTCTCCTCGGCGATGATCTGCTGGGTGCGCAAGGCGATGCGCACCGCCTTCTCCGTGGGCAGCGCCAGCGCCTCGTCGAAGGAGTTGGTGTGCAGGGACTGGGTCCCGCCCAGGACGGCGGCCAGGGCCTGGAGCGTCACCCGGACGATGTTGATCTCCGGTTGCTGGGCCGTCAGGGTGCAGCCCGCCGTCTGGCAGTGGAAGCGCATCTTCCACGAGCGCGGGTCCCTGGCCCCGAAGCGCTCCCGCATCTCCGTCGCCCAGATGCGCCGGGCGGCCCGCGGCTTGGCGATCTCCTCGAAGAAGTCGTTGTGGACGTTGAAGAAGAAGGACAGCCGGGGCGCGAAGCGGTCGACGTCGAGCCCCGCCTCGATGCCGGCCCGCACGTACTCGAACCCGTTGGCCAGGGTAAAGGCCAGCTCCTGGACCGCCGTGGCCCCGGCCTCGCGGATGTGGTAGCCGGAGATGCTGACGGTGTTCCACTGGGGCACGTGCTCGGAACAGAAGGCGAAGATGTCGGTGATGATGCGCATGGAGGGCCGCGGCGGGAAGATGTAGGT
>DATCLH010000127.1:0-2384 GCA_036564035.1 Thermaerobacter sp. | reverse complement strand
CAACGGCGTCGCGTCCCCTCCGCAGCCCGGCACCGACCAGGTGATCATCCGCCTGTATTTCTTTCCCGACGGGCTGCGCCTGGCCGTTCGCCGGGCCCGGTGGGGCAAACAAGGCCTGGGGAAGGAGCGGCCCCTCGCCTTCGATCCCTTCGCTCCCTGGATGCCGTCCGGCGCCGGGCCGTACCACAAGCTCCTTTTCCGCCTCTTGGACCATCCGGCTCCCCATCCTCGCCGTCCCGGGGCCGCCGGATACGACCCCCTGTACGAGGTGCCGGCGGGCATGGTCGACCTGGTCTTCGAGATCCTGGGGCGGCTCCCGTTCGTGTTCGCAGGGGACGGCGCAGCCCCGCTGCAAATCGAATACGAGCCCTACCGGGTCGAGCTGGCCGCGGAACCGGAGGGCGAGGATCAGGGACTCACCCTGACCACCCGCTGGTTCACCGCCACCGGGCAGCCTTGGACGCCACCGGCCGGCAGCATCGGGATCCCCGGGGAACGGTACCTCTGGGTCCAGTGGGGTCCCGTGGTCCGGCCCGTCCTGCCCGCCGGCGACGTGGCCCTGCACCTGGCCATCGGCGCCCGGCCGCTGGCGATCCCGGCCGCCGAAGTGGCCGAGTTCGTCAGCCGCTACGTGCCCCGGTTGGAACGGCGGGCCAGGGTCCGGCTGCCGGAGCCCCTCAGGAACCGCATCCGCGACGGCCGTCCACGGCCCGTGGTGCTCCTCTCCGAGTTCGAAGGCGCCCTGGTGGTGGAACTGGCCTTCGCCTACGCCGAGGGCGGCCCCACCGTGCGGGTGCAGGCGGAGGAACCCAGCCTGGTGGAGGGGGTGACGGACCCGCCCGGCGCCGGTCCCAGCCCCGGCGCCCCCGTGGTGGCCGGCCCGGTCTGGTACCGCCGCCGGCGGGACCTGGAGCAGGCGGCGTGGCAGGAGTTCGCCGCCCTGATGACCGCCGCCGGTGCCCCGCCGGAAGCCGACGGCCGCTGCCTGCTCTTTGCCGACGGCGCCCTGGACTTCCTGACGGAGATCCTCCCCAAGCTGGCCGCCCGCTGGGAGGTCCGCGGGCAGGAACGGCTGGTGCGGTTCCGGGTCACCCGGTCGCCCCTGCGCACCCGCGCCCGTGTGCGAACGGGCATCGACTGGCTGGACCTCGACGTCGTCTTGGAGACGCCCGAGGGAGCGGCGGGAATCGACGCCCTGCTGGAGGCCCTGGCCCGCGGATCCCGCTATGTCCGGCTGGACACGGGGGTCATGGCGCGGCTTCCCGCCACGTGGCTGGACCGGCTGCGGGTCCTGGCCGATCAGGTACCCCGGCGCCCCCGCCCCCGCCGTCCCCGCGCCGGCCAAGCCGCCGGCGGGCCGGGTTCCGGGACGGCCGCGGGGACCGGCGGGCCGGGTTCGTCCGCCACGGAGCCCATCCGGCTCAGCCGGTGGGCCTTCGCCGTCGCCGCCCACGTCCTGGCCGGAGCGGACCAGGCCGACGCCGACGACGGCTTCCGCCGCCTGGCCCGGCTGCTCGACGGCTTTCAGGGGATCCCCGAGGTGCCCCTGCCCCAGGGGCTCCAGGCCCACCTGCGGCCCTACCAGGTGCGGGGCTACCACTGGCTGGCCTTTTTGCGGGACCAGGGGCTGCACGGGATCCTGGCCGACGACATGGGCCTGGGCAAGACCGTCCAGGTGCTGGCCTTGTTGCTGGCTGAGAAGGAGGCCGGCCGGGCGACGGCGCCCAGCCTGGTGGTGGTGCCGACGTCCCTGGTCTTCAACTGGATCGAAGAGGCCCGCCGGTTTGCGCCATCCTTGCGGGTGCTGGCGTTGACGGGAACCCAACGGGCCCACCTGTACCGGCAGGCGGGCAGCTACGATCTCCTCGTGACCACCTACCCCCTGGTCTGGCGGGACGCGGAGCGGCTGGCGAGCCGGCCCTACCATTACCTGATCCTGGACGAGGCGCAGCACGTCAAGAATCCCGACACCCAGACCTGGCGCGCCCTGCGGCAGCTGCAAGCCCGCCACCGCCTGGCCCTGACGGGCACGCCCGTCGAGAACCACCTCCTCGACCTCTGGGCGCTGTTCGAGATCCTCATGCCGGGCTACCTGGGGCCTCGGGACGCCTTCCTGCGCCGGTACGCCGATGTGATGGTGGAACCGGCTGCGGCCGGGGGCCCGGATGCCCCGGTCCAGGAGGTGACCGACCCGCGGGTGGCGTCCCTGCGACGCCGGGTATTCCCCTTCATCCTGCGCCGCCTCAAGGCCGAGGTAGCCCGCGACCTGCCGCCCCGCACGGAGGTGGTCCAGTTCTGCGAGATGCTGCCCGCCCAGCGCCGGCTCTACCGGCAGCTGCTGGCGGCCTACCGCTCGCGGGTCCTGGACGAGGTGGACCGGAGCG
>DATCLH010000126.1:0-6134 GCA_036564035.1 Thermaerobacter sp. | reverse complement strand
CCCCGCACCCGCCCGCCCGGCCCGGGACGCCGGGCCCGGGATGCCGCCCGGCCCGGGACGCCGGCGGGCCCGGCTCATCCCGCCTAGTAGGCGAACCGGGGGTTGGCCGCAGCCCCCGGGCGGGCCGGTTCGTCCGCCCGGGCGTCGCCGCCAGGACCCGCAGGCCCCTGGCTCCCGCGCCCCTGGGGCCCGGCCCCGGTGGCAGCCGGCGCACCGGCGCCCGCCCCGGCATCTCCCGTCACCAGGGCGACGGCGGAACTGGTCCCCAGAAGCTCCGCCCCCGCCTCGATCAGGGCCCAGGCCTGGGCCGCCGTCTTGATGCCGCCCGAGGCCTTGACGCCGACGCCCGCCGGCACCCGCTGCCGGAGGAAGCGGATGTCGTCCGGCGTCGCCACCCCCACGGCGCCGCCGCTGGCGTTCTTCAGCCAGTCGAAGCCCACGGCCAGGGCCAGCTCGACCATCGTCTCGCGCTCGGCGGGGTCCAGCAGCGGCAGCTCCAGCATGGCCTTGGTCGCCGCCGGCCGGGCCGCCCGGACCACCGCCTCCAGGTCGGCGCGGAACTCGTCCAGCCGGCCGCTCTTGAAGAGGCCCAGCGGGACCATGATGTCGATCTCGTCCACGCCCGCCTCGGCCAGGTCCCGGGCCTGGGCGACCCGCGCCGCCGTCGTCATGCAGCCCAGGGGGAAGTCGACGAAGGACGCCACCCGCACCGCCGACCCGGCCAGAACCCGCCGGGCCAGGGGCACCCAGAGGGGCGGCACCATGGCGGCGTGAAAGCCGTACTCCAGGCAGGCCCGGCAGTGGGCGATCACCTGCGCTTCGGTAACGTCACTGGCGATCAGGGTCGACTGGACGAACCGGGCCAGGCGCGCCCCGCTGCGCCCCGCCCGGCCGGCATCGGCCGCCGGCCCGCCGCTCTCCCTGCCGCCATCCTTGTGCGCCGGTGCCGCGCCCACCGCGGTCGCGGCCCAGGTATTGCCGTCCTTGCCATCGCCCTGCAACGGTCGCCCGCCTCCTCCCTTTCGTTCAGCGCCGGGAGAGGATGTCCATCAGCAGCGCCTTGAACCGCGCCGTGTCCGCCCCCAGGCAGACGTGGGCGTTGACCTGCTCGACCCGCTTCTCCACCCCCGCGTACGCCGCCGGGGTGACGACGGAGGCGCCCCGGGTCAGCTCGCCCCGGGTCTCGATGTCCACGTGGCAGGGCTGCCAGCCCCGGGCCACGGCCGGGTCGGCGATCATCGCCGCCACGATGGAGTCGGGATGGGTCACCCCGCGGATGCCCACCGTCTCGTTGAACCGCCGCACCACCCGGTTGACCTGGAGGTAGAACCGGCTGAGCTGGGTCCCCAGGCGGTCGATGTCCTCCAGATCCTCGTCGGTCAGCACCGCATCCCGCACGCACAGCCCCCAGTCGACCATGTAGATGGGGAACCCGGCCTTGAAGACGATCCGGGCCGCCTCCGGGTCGACGTAGAAGTTGTACTCCGCCGCCGGCGTGATGTTCCCCGGCGCGAAGTAGGTCCCGCCCATGATGTACAGGGCTTTGACCTTGGTGGCGATGGAGGGGTCGCGGATCACCGCCGCGGCGATGTTCGTCAGCGGCGCCTGGGCCAGGATGGTCAGCTCGCCCGGGGCCGCGTGGATCCGCTCGATCAGGGCGTCCACGGCGTGCTTGGGCTCCGGCCGCTGCCGGGCCTTGGGGAAGAAGGAGTCGCCCATGCCGTCGCGGCCGTGGACGTAATCCGCCGCCACCCACTCGTTGACCAGGGGCACCGCGCAACCCGGATAGACCGGCACCTCCCCGCTGCGACCGGCCATCTCGATGGTATAGAGGGCGTTCTCGATCTGCTGCTCGAAGCCCACGTTGCCCACCGAGATGGTGACGGCCTCCAGCTGGATGTTGGGGTGCAGGAGGGCGATCAGCAGCGAGTTGACGTCGTCCCCTGCGGTGTCGGTGTCGATGATCAGACGAACCGGCAAGCCCGATTCCTCCTTCGTCCGCCCGGCGGGCGTCCGCCCGGCGGGGCGCCCCTCCCCCGGGGGCCGTCAGCCCCCGTGGGCCGCCAGCAGTTCCTCGAGCCGCTCCCGGTGGGGCAGGGCCGGGATCACGCCCAGGGCCGTGCAGGCCAGGGCCCCGGCGGCGGCTGCCCGGCGGGCGGCCTCGACCAGCGGCCGCCCCTCGGCCAGCGAGACGGCCAGGGTGGCGCTGAAGGCGTCGCCGGCCCCGGTGGTGTCCACCACGGTCACCGGGAAGGCAGGGATCGCCGTCACGCCGCCGGGTTCCACCACCAGCGCACCCTGGGCGCCGCGGGTCAGGACCACCGTCCGCACCCCCGCCTCCAGAAGGCGCCGGCAGAGGACCAGAGAGTCCGTCGGGTCGTCGGGCGCCAGCCCCAGCAGGATGCGGAGCTCGGTCTCGTTGGGCGTGACGACATCGGCCAACGCCAGGTCATCGAGCGCGAGGGGCCGCGCCGGCGCCGGCTTGAGCACCGCCGTCACCCCCGCGGCCCGGGCCAGGCGCAAGGCGTGGACCGCCGCCTCCACCGGGATCTCCAGCTGGGTCAGGACCACGTCGCTGGCCGCCAGCCGCTCCCGGGCCCGTTCCACCTGCGCGGGTCCGAGCAGGCTGTTGGCCCCCGGATCCAGCACGATGAAGTTCTCGCCCTCGGCGTTGAGGACGATGAAGCCGACCCCGGTGTTCCGCCCCTGCACCACGCCCAGATAGCGGGTGCCGACCCCTTCCCGGCGGTAGAGTTCCCAGGCCACCGCGGCCAGGTCGTCGTCCCCCACCAGCCCGACGAACTCCACGTCCGCCCCCAGGCGGGCGGCCTGCACCGCCTGGTTGCTGCCCTTCCCCCCGGGACCCCGGTCGAAGTCCCGCCCGACCACCGTCTCCCCGGCGACGGGGAAGCGCTCGGCCCTCAACGTGAGGCCGACGGCGAAGCTCCCCACCACCGTCACCACCGGCCGGCCCTGCCGATCCCCACCCATCCTGTCACGCCCCCTGGGCAACCTGACGACGTCGCAGCCCGACGCCCGGAATCAACGCCTTTCCCACTTTCCCGTGAGAAGACAGCGCTTGACGGTGCTCGACGGCGCTAGAAGGACAGCTTCGCCCCGGCCGGTCCCGGCCAGCCGCCGCCGGCCAGCGGGTCCCCCATCTCGGGAAGAACCGGCCCCCGCCGCCCGGCCGGCCCGACGCTCGCCGGCTCCCGCCCGCGGCCTTCCCGCGGCCGGCGGACCACCGCCGAGAGGCGGAACCGATCGCCGCGCAGCCACACGTCGGAGTACTCCACCGGGCGGCCGTCCTCCAGATAGACAACCTGCTGGATGTAGAACAACGGAGCGCCTTCGGGAAGGTCCAGGTGCCGCGCCACCGCCCCCTCGGCGCCCAGGGCCTCGAAGGTCCGCTGGCCCCAGGCCAGGCGGAGGCCGTAGTCCTGCTCCAGGGTGCGGAACAGGCCGTGGCGGGTGAAGTCGACCCGCTCCAGGCCCGGCGCCAGGCCGGCGGGGACGTAGTTCTCCATGTAGGCCACGGGACGCCCTTCCACCAGGCGGACCCGGGCCAGGTGGACCACCCGCTCCCCAGGGTCCAGCCGCAACAGGGAGGCCACCCGGGCCGCCGGTTCCTCCAGGCCCTGGTGCAGGACCCGGGTACTGTAGGCGATGCCGCGCTCTTCGAGGAGTTCGGAGAAGGCGGAAAGCCGCTGGGCCAGGGGCTGCTCGATCCCCCCGGTGGTGACGAAGGTCCCCTTGCCGTGGATCTGGTCCAGGACGCCCTCGCGGACCAGCTCGGCGATCGCCTTGCGCAGGGTGCCGCGGCTGACGCCGATGGCCGGGGCCAGGTCCTCCTCCGCCGGCAGCTTGAACCGCTGGGGCCAGCGGCCCGAACGGATCTGTTCCAGCATCCAGCCCTTGATCTGCAGGTAGAGCGGGACAGGGCTCGACCGGTCGAGCTGCGGTCCCTCCACGCCCATCCCCCCAAACCTTTCAGGAACGGAACCCCAGAACCCCAGCCAGGTGACATTTCCACCGATCGACCATTGGCCCCGAAGGCCCGTGGGCACCGGAACCCCACCACTCCGGCAGGGCGCCGGTGCCCTCGGACGTACCCATGTGCCCCAGCAGAGGCGAAGTAGAGGTCTATAGACGTACATGCCCCGCAAACAACGTACCATGGGCCTTTCGAGCATGTCAACCAGTGGCTGGCGAATTTTTTGTCGCGTCACCCTGGCACTCCCGTGAAGTCACCTTCGTGACTCGCCGTGACACCGGATCCCTGCGCGACCCCGTGGCGCCGTCACCCTTGGCATGGGCCGGGACGCACCGGAAGGCCTGGGGCGCCCCGCAGACCCCAACAGGACCCATCGTCCGGGCGACGAAAGAAGCCCGCATGAGCGAGCACGGTCCGGCCCCCCTGCTGGTCGTCGAGGGTCTGGTCAAGCGCTATCCCGGCGGCCCCGTGGCTCTGGCCGGCGTCACCCTGCAGGTTTGCCCCGGTGAACGGGTGGTCTTGCTCGGCCGCAACGGCGCCGGGAAGACGACCCTGATCCGTTGCATTCTCGGCCTTCTGGTACCCGACGCCGGCCGCGTCCGCGGCCCCGGGGATGGGACCAGCCATGCCGGCGGCCATGGAGCCGGGAACGGCGGGGGGTGTTGCCGCACCCCGATCGGGACCCAGGTTGGGGTGATATTCGAAGATGCAAACAACAGCTATCCCTACCTGACCGTCCTTGAAAACGTGATGTACTTCGGCCTGCTAAACGGCTGGCCCCCGGCCACCGCCCGGCGCCGGGCGGTGGAGCTGTTAGACCAGGTCGGCTTGAGCGCCCAGGCTCGGAACCTGACCCAATCCCTGTCGCGGGGAATGCGACAGAAGCTGGCCATGGCCGTGGCGATGACGAAGGGCGCGCCTTTGCTCCTGCTGGACGAACCGACCTTGGGCCTGGACATCGAAGCTCAGCACGCCTTGCGCCGGTTCCTCCGCCATGGTCTGCCGCCGGGATGCGGGGCGCTGATCGCCACCCACGATGCCGGCTTCGCCCACGCCGTCGGTACCCGTTTCGTGATCCTGGACGGGGGCCGTCTGGTGTGGCAGGGCACCCCGGACCAGGTCACCGGACCCGAGACCCTGGAAGCCCTATTTCTTAAGGTCATCCGACGGGCGGCAGTGTTCTCCCAAGGGCGCGCCACGCCACCTGAAGCCGGCCTTTCGTGGCCGCGGGATCCAGGGACATCGGGGGCCAACCCGGATCACGAGATAACCCGGGTGGTCGAACCGGCAACGGGCGGCGGTCCGGACGGCGACGGCCCGTCGTCCGGGGCCGGCGTTGAGCCCAGCGATCACGCCTCCGCGACCCGATGCTCAGGGCTCGCGCTGAGGCAAGCACCTACCACCGCCGGCGCGCCGGGCTTTGGCAACGTCCTGCGGGCCGCCTGGATCAAGAAACGTGCCGAGTATCGTCGGTACTGGCTCGACTTCGTCATCGGGCTGGCCATCAAGTGCATCTTCTTTCTGGGTGCCCTCTTTGCCGTCCCTGACGCACCGCCCCCGGAGGCCGCTCTACGGGTGCTGGGGTTCGGCCTCTGGTACCTCAGCGCCCATGGGGTGGCGAAACTGGGCAACATGGCCCTGGAGGAGGCGTATATGGGGACGGCCGAGCAGGTCTTGGTCACGCGCACCCGCCCGTCAACTTGGCTCGCGGGAACGTTGGGTATGGAGTTGCTCCTTTCGATCATCTGGGTCGGACTGTTCAGCGGGGTGGCAGCGCTGCTGATCGGCCCCAACAACTTCCTGCAGGGGCTCGCCGCCATCGCGTCGCCGGGATTCCTTCTTGCGCCGGCAGGTGTGGCCGGGATGGTCGGGATCGGCCTGGCCGCTCTGGGCCTCTCCCTCCGGTTCAAACAAGTCGGTTCGGTGGTTGAGATCCTGCTGTACTACCTGCTGGTGTTCTCCGGGTTCTTCCTTCCACCGGGCCCCCTGCCGGCCGTGCTGGACGTTCTCAACGCCGCCTCACCCCTAGCCCGAGTTGTTGAGGGCATCCGCGGGATCGGACACGGTACGCCGGTCTGGCAGGCGGTCGTGGTCGCCTGGGCCGTCGCCCTGGCCTGGATCGCCGTGGGCTGCGCCGTGC
>DATCLH010000125.1:0-2987 GCA_036564035.1 Thermaerobacter sp. | reverse complement strand
CAGCCTTGGCGGCAAGCTCCGCGCGAGCCTGGAGCCCTGGATCCCGCCGCGCCGGGACGGGGAGGACGAGTCGGTGGCCGCCTTCCTGCGCCGCCGCCTGGGCCGGGAGGTCACGGACCGGCTGGCGGCCCCCTTGCTGGCTGGGGTCGCCAGCGGCGATCCCGAGCAGCTGAGCATCCGGGCCACCTTCCCCCAGCTGGTGCAGCTTGAACGGGAGTTCGGCAGCCTGGTGCGGGGGATGGCCCGCCAGCGCCGGAAGCGGCCGGGGGCGGGGCGGGGACGAACCGCGGTTCAGGACGGGACGGCCCCGGCGGGGCGAACGCCCTTCGTCACCCTCAAGGGAGGCCTGGGGCGGCTGCCCGAGGCCGCCGCCCGGCGGATCGCCGAGCTGGGGGGCCGGATCGTCACCGGCACCCCGATCACCCGGCTCGAACCGGTGTTCACGAGCGCCGGGTCGGCGCCGTCCGGACCTGCGGCCGCGCCGGCGGCGGCCGGCGGGCGGGGCCTGGGGTACCGGCTGACCACGGCGGGGGGCGAGCGGCTGACGGTGGACGGCCTGGTGCTGGCCGTGCCCGCCTGGGCCGCCGCGCCCCTGTTGGAGCCCTTCCTGCCGGCTGCCGCCGAGCACCTGGCGGCCATTCCCTACAAGTCCACGGCGGTGGTCGCCCTGGCCTATCCGGAAGAACGGGCCGGGCGCCTGGACGGTAGCGGCTTCATCGTGCCGCCGGGCGAAGGCCGGTTCATCACCGCCTGCACCTGGGTCTCCAGCAAGTGGCCCGGCACCGCGCCGCCGGGGATGGCTTTGCTGCGCGCCTTCGCCGGCCGGCCGGGGGAGGATCCGCTGGACCTGGCCGACGCGGAACTGGTCGCCCGGGTTCGGGCCGACCTGGCCGAGCTGGCGGGCGTGGAAGGGGACCCGGCGCTGGTGCGGGTCTACCGCTGGCCGCGGGCCATGCCCCAGTACGCCGTCGGCCACCTGGATCGCATGGCCGCCGTGCGGGCGGCGCTGCAGGAACACCCGCGCCTGGCGCTGGCGGGGGCGGGCTACTTCGGGATGGGCGTGCCCGACTGCATCCGCCAGGGGGAGGCGGCCGCCGAGGCCGTCTGGGCTGCCCTGGGCGGCCAGGGCTCGGGCGCGCCGGGCGGTGCCGGGGGCGGGACCCCGGTGGAGGGGGCCCACGCCGGCGGGGCGGCGGCCCTGTAGGGCTCTTTAGGTCGGGATCCCGGGTCGGGCGGACGGGCGTAGGGTGGGCGTCCGCTGGGCGCCCGCTGGCACTCGGGCTGGCCCCCGGCGCCGGCGGCGTTCTCTGGCGCCCGTGGGACGCCAACGGGTATGGAACGGGCATGGGCCAAACGGCGGGCGGGAGCGGCGGGCGTTGCACGCCGGCGGCGTTCTCTCCGCTGGCGGGACCGGGAGACGGTGCACCGGCGGGACCCGCCCAGGACCCGGCCCCGTCCCGGCCGGGTGCAGTACGCTAGCGGGACCCGTCCAGAGCCTGGGCCCGTCCCGGCCGGGTGCAGCCGCGGTCCCGTCCTCGGGCCGGGTCCACCGTGGGAACGGGTCCCGCTCCGGCCCAGCGCTCCCCTGCGGGCCCGGCGTGGGGCCTCAAGGGCGGGGTCCGGCACACAGGCGCAGGAGGCGGTCGTCGTCCGGGCCGGGCTCGCCGCGGCCGTCGCGGTTGCTGGTGCCGAGGTAGACGCAGCCGTCGGGGCCCACGGCGACGGCGCGGATGCGCCCGTACACCCCCTTGAACAGGACCTCTTCGGCGACGACGCGGGTGCCGGTGGCATCCAGCTGGAGCCGCCGCAGGTGCCGCCCCGGGCTGTCGGGTGCAAAGCCCAGGGTCCCGAAGAACAGGCTGCCGTCCCAGGCGGCGACGGGGCCGCGGTAGAAGGCGGCGCCGGCGGGGGCGATGATGGGGTCGTAGCTGCGCAGGGACCGGGTGAAGGGAGCCCCATGGTCCCGGGGATCCACCGCCCGGGGCCAGCCGTAGTTGGCGCCCGGCTCGATGCGGTTGACCTCGTCCCAGGCGTCGGGGCCGTGTTCCACCGCGTAGAGGCGGCCGCTGGCCGGGTCGAAGGCCAGCCCCTCGGGGTTGCGGTGCCCGAAGGAGTACACGGGGTTGCCGGGGCCCAGGGGGTTGTCCGCGGGGATCGACCCGTCGGGGTTGAGGCGGAGGATCTTGCCGTGCAGGCTCTGGGGGTCCTGGGCCCGCTCCGCGGCCCGGGCGTCGCCGGTGCTCACGTAGAGCTTGCCGTCGGGCCCGAAGGCCAGCGCGCCGCCGTCGTGGATGGAGGCCGCCGGGATCCCGTCGAAGATCACCTGGCGCCCCGTCAGCCGGGGCCGCCCGCCCGAACCGTCGTCCTGGAAGCGGAAGCGCAGCACCCGGTTGACGACCAGGCCGCCGCCCCGGGCCCGGTACGTCTGGTAGACGTACAGGTACGGCGGGTCGGGGAAACCGGGGTGCAGGGCGATCCCCAGCAGCCCGCTCTCACCCACTTCCACCGTGTCGGGCAGGGTGAGCAGCCGCGTCACCCTGCCGTCCTCCAGCAGGTTGATCCGGCCGGGCCGCTCGGTGAAGAACATCCGGCCGCGGCCGTCGAAGGCGATGCCCCAGGGGACCTCGAGGCCCGTAGCCAGCGTCGTCACGGTGGGGGAACGGGCGGGTTCGCCCGCCGGGGACGGGGCAGAGCCGCTCGCCGGGGCCTTGGCGGGTTCGTCCTGCGGGGTCGGGCCGGTTGGGGCCGGCGGGGCCGGACCCGCGCCCCCGCCGCCGGGCTGGCCGTCGCCGCCGGCACCGGCGGGTGGGGCCGCGGGCGGGGTGCCGGGGCCGCCCGGCACGCCAGGCCATCCCGGGCCGAGGGCCGCCAGGGCCATGAGGCCCGCTGCCAGCAGGAGGAACAGGCCGGCCAGGGCCAGGGCGGCCGGCCTGGGCGGCCGCCGCCCGGGGCCTCCGGGACGCCCCTGGTGAGCACCGGCGCCGTGT
>DATCLH010000124.1:0-3002 GCA_036564035.1 Thermaerobacter sp. | reverse complement strand
CGGGGTGGCCTCGGATCGCCACGTCGCCCGGCTGGCGCTGGTGTCGGTGCCCAACGTGCCCGGCATCGCCCACCGGGTCTTCAGTGCGCTGGCCGAGGCCGGGATCAACGTGGACATGATCAGCCAGTCGGTGGCCCGCAACGGCCACCAGGACATCGCCTTCACCATCGCCGACGGCCATCTGGCCGTGGCCCGGCGCATCCTGGAACCGGTGGTGCGGGCGCTGCCGGCGGAACGGCTGGTGGTCGACGACGGCATCGCCAAGGTCAGCGCCGTCGGCGCGGGCATGGCGACCCAGCCAGGGGTGGCGGCCACCATGTTCGGCGCCCTGGCCGGGGCAGGGATCAACATCGAGATGATCAGCACCTCGGAGATCAGCATCTCCTGCCTGGTGGCCCGGGAGCGGGTCGACGAGGCCGTGCGGGCCGTTCACGCCGCCTTCGGGCTGGATCGGGTCGAGGCGACCCCGGACTAAATTTTGAAATTGACACTCATTAATTCCTCCGTTACCATGGGCCCGTGTGAGAACCTTTCTCAATTTCTCCGAGGAGGGGGCACGGGCCCATGCATCTTCGGTTGGTCCGCGGGTTTGATACAGCAAACCGCCGGCATGGCGGGGCCGGCGGCGGGGAGGCGCGGGAGCGCCGCCCGGAGGGTGGAACCGGCGGGCGCCGGCGCGGCCGCCGGCCCGGCGCCGCGGCGATCCTGCTCGCCGTCCTGACGGTGGCGTCCCTGCTGCTCACCGCCTGCGGCGGGGCGCCGGCGGCCTCGGGGGAGGCGGGTTCGTCCGAGGGAACGGCCACGGGCAGCGCCAGCGGTTCCGGCACCGGCACGGCCAGCGGCAGCGGGACGGGCTCGGGGGCGGCCGGCGAAGGCGAGGGGTACGTGGTTCGTCACGCCATGGGCGAGACCCCGATCCCCAGGACCCCCCAGCGGGTCGTGGTGCTGACCAACGAGGCCACCGAGGCCCTGCTGGCCCTGGGGGTCAAGCCGGTGGGCGCCGCCAACTCCTGGCTGGGGGACCCCTGGTACGACCACATCGCGCCGATGATGGAAGGCGTCACGCCCGTCGGCAAGGAGGACCAGCCCAACCTGGAGGCCATCGCCGCGCTGCAGCCCGACCTGATCCTGGGCACCAAGATGCGGCATGAGAAGATCTACCCGCAGCTGTCCCAGATCGCGCCCACGGTCTTCTCCGAGACGATCCGGGGCAAGTGGCAGGAGAACTTCATGCTCTGGGCCGAGGCGGTCAACCGGAAGGCGGAGGGCCAGCGCCTCCTGGAGGAATGGAACCAGCGCCTGGAGCACTTCCGCCAGCAGGCCGGCGACAAGCTGAACCTGGAGGTCTCCCTGGTCCGGTTCATGCCCGGCCGCGTGCGGATCCTCTACAAGGACACCTTTGCCGGCAGCATCCTGGAGGAGATCGGCTTCAAGCGCCCGCCGGCCCAGGACCGGCCCGACTTCGCCGCCGAGGTCGGCAAGGAGCGCATCCCCGAGATGGACGGCGACATCCTGTTCTACTACAGCTACGAGACCGGCGACGGCCAGGCGACGAAGCTGGAGCAGGAGTGGACCCAGGATCCCCTGTGGAAGAACCTGTCCGTCGTCAAGGCCGGCCAGGTCTACAAGGTCGACGACGTGATCTGGAACACCGCCGGCGGCATCCTGGCGGCCAACCTGATGCTGGACGACCTGTACCGCTACGTCCTGGGCACCGAGCCCCCGGCCCGCTGAGCCGGGCAGGATCGCCAAAAGGTCGGGCCTGGGGCCGAAAGAAGGGGCGCAAGAACGGGCCGGGTGGAATCACCCGGCCCGTTCGGCTTTGCTCGGCCTCTTGCATTCGGGATTTGCATTCGCGTTGCATTCGCGGCGGCGGGCGGCGGGGGCACCGCCGTTCAGGCCCGGCCAGGCGCCAGGATCCGGGGCTCCTGGGGCCCTGGGCCGGCCGGGCGGGGGGTGCGGCCGGGGGGCTCCTGGCGGGCGCTGCCCAGGGCCTCCAGGGCGGGGGACGGCGCGGCCGGTTCGTCCCGGCGGCGGGACATCCAGCGGCTGCAGGGCACGCACAGGGGCGTGCCGTAGACGGGGTCGGCGATGACGCGGCAGTCGATGCCGAAGACCTCCCGGACCAGGTCTTCCCGCAGGACCTCTGCCGGGGCGCCCTGGGCGTGGATCCGGCCGCCGTGGACGACCACCAGGTGGTGGGCGTAGCGGGCCGCCTGGTTGAGATCGTGAAGGACCATGACCACGGTGCGGCCGTCGTGCTCGTTGAGGCGCGCCAGCAGGTCGAGGATCTCCATCTGGTGGGCCAGGTCCAGGTAGGTGGTCGGTTCGTCCAGGAGCAGCAGGGGCGTGTCCTGGGCCAGGGCCATGGCGATCCAGGCGCGCTGCCGCTGGCCGCCCGAGAGGGCGTCCACCGGGTGGCCGGCCAGGTCCTCGAGCCCCGTCCAGGCCAGCGCCTGGCGGACCCGCTCCTCGTCCTCGGCCGTCCACTGCTGGAGCCAGGACTGGTGCGGGTAGCGGCCCTGCTTGACCAGTTGCAGGACCGTCATGCCTTCGGGGGCCAGGGGGCTCTGGGGGAGGATGGCCAGCTGCCGGGCCACCTCCCGGGTGGGCAGGGTGGCGATGGCGCGGCCGTCCAGCAGCACGGCCCCGGTCTGGGGACGCATGAGCCGGGCCAGGGCGCGCAGCAGGGTCGACTTGCCGCAGCCGTTGCGCCCGATCAGCACCGTGATGCGGCCCGGCGGGATCCGCAGGTCGAGGCCCGCGATCACGGGCTCGCCGCCGTAGGACAGGGTCAGGTTGCGGCTCTCCAGGACGGGCATGGGCGGCCTCCTCCCTCGTGGTCAGCTGGTCTTCGCCGGTTTCGGCGTCCCGCCGGTGCCGGCGCGTAAGGCTTCCGGCCATCACCCTCGCTGCTGGCGGTAGAGCAGCAGCAGGAAGAAGGGGGCCCCGACGGCGGCGGTGAACACGCCCGCCGGCACGTCCAGGGGCGGAAAGGCCGT
>DATCLH010000123.1:0-4722 GCA_036564035.1 Thermaerobacter sp. | reverse complement strand
GTCCCCGGCGGCGCCGCCGCCAGGGCCGTGGTGGCCGGCCCGATCACCCGGTAGACCAGGGCGATGCGGCCGCCGGGGCCATCCACCCCGGCCACAGAAAAGGGGCGGCCCAGGAAGGGCCGCCCCGCGCCGGGGGCCGGATCGGGCGCTGGCCTCCGCACGTGGACCATGACGAATTGCAGCGGTGCGGCCCGGCGGGCCAGATCGGGCGCCTCTAGCCAGGTGGCCACGACCCCCGGCGCCACGGAGCGGCTGGCTACCACCCGCGCCAGGGTGCGCAAAGGCTCCGTTCCGGCGCCGTCAGACGCCGCCGCTCCCAGCCCGCCGCCGGCCCTGGCCGCGCCGCCCAGGAACGTGCCCAGGAACGGCCCGCCGCACCCGGCCATCACCGCTCCCTCCCCGCCGGGAAGGCCACCGCCCGGTCCCCGGCCGCGCCGGCCGGGGTCACCGCCGGCGCCCCGGCGCTGCCCACGGCTTCACCGTCCCGCCCTTCCGGGCCCGGCACCAGCCCCCGGGGATGGCGGGCGGCGGGCCGGAGGACCGTCCCCTGATCCCCCGCCCCGTCCCCGCCGTGCCGGTCCGGCGCCCCCGCCGCTCCGGGGTCCTGGGCCGGGTGCCCCCCCGTTTCCGTCACCGGCGGCAGGTCCTGCAAGGCCCGCACCTGGGCGGCCAGGGCCCGCCGGTCGGGGTGGTGCATCAGCACCTCCACCAGGGCGGCCGCCGTGTCCAGGGAGGTCAGGCAGGGAATCCCCCGCTCCACCGCCGCCCGGCGGATGCGGAACCCGTCCCGCTCCGGGTGCCGCCCCACCGTCAGGGTGTTGATCACCAGCCGCACCCGGCCGTCCCGCAGGGCTTCCAGCAAGGGAGCGCGGGAGGGGGCGGCGCCGCCGTTACCTCCGTCGCCCGCCGAGATCTTGGGCAGCACCGTAACCTCCAGGCCCGCCGCGCCCAGGGCGGCCGCCGTGCCCGGCGTGGCGTACAGCCGGTAGCCCGCGGCCGCCAGGCGCCGGCCCAGTTCCACCGCCGCCGGCTTGTCGGGGTCCGCCACCGTCAGCAGGACCCCCTGGCCCGGCGCGGGCAGGCGCAGCCCCGCCGCCAGGAGCCCGCGGGCCAGCGCCCCCTCCAGGGTGGTGTCGACGCCCATCACCTCGCCGGTGGACTGCATCTCCGGCCCCAGGGAGGGGTCGACGCCCGGCAGCTTGTTCCACGAGAACACCGGCAGCTTGACGGCCACGTGCTCCGGCGGCGGCAGCAGGCCCGTGCGCCAGCCCCGGCCGGCCAGCCGCTCCCCCATGGCCGCCCGGGTGGCCAGCTCCGCCAGGGGCACCCCGGTCGCCTTGGTGATGAAGGGCACCGTCCGGCTGGCCCGGGGGTTGACCTCCAGCACGTAGAGCTCCCGGCCGTCCCAGACGAACTGGAGGTTGATCACGCCCCGCACCTCCAGGGCCCGCGCCAGGGCGACGGTGGCCGCCTCCACCTGGGCCAGGACCGCCGCCGGCACCCCCGGCGCCGGCACCACGGCGATGGAGTCGCCGGAGTGGACCCCGGCCCGCTCGATGTGGCGCATCACCGCGGGGATCACCACCGTCTCCCCGTCGGCCACGGCGTCGACCTCCAGCTCCATCCCGGCGATGTAGCGGTCGACCCACACCGGCCGGTCGCCCGCCACCCGGGCGGCGGAGGCCAGGTAGGCGGCCAGTTCCTCCGGCGAGGAGGCCACCTGCATGGCCCGCCCGCCCAGGACGTAGGACGGCCGCACGATCACGGGATAGCCGATGGCCTCGGCCGCGGCCAGGGCCTCCTCCACCGACCGGGCCGCCGCTCCCGGCGGCCGCTGCAGCCCCAGCCGGGCCAGCAGCCGGTCGAAGCGCTCGCGGCTTTCCGCCGTGTCCACGGCCTCCGGCGAGGTCCCCAGGATCCGCACCCCGGCCGCGGCCAGGGGCGCCACCAGGTTGACCGCCGTCTGGCCGCCGAACTGGGCCAGGACCCCCACCGGCCGCTCCAGGTCCAGCACGTGGCGCACATCCTCCGGCGTCAGGGGCTCGAAGTAGAGCCGGTCCGCCGTGTCGAAGTCGGTGCTCACCGTCTCCGGGTTGTTGTTGACGATCACCGCCCGGTACCCCATGGCCCGCAGGGTCCGGACCGCGTGGACGGCGCTGTAGTCGAACTCGATGCCCTGGCTGATGCGGATGGGCCCCGCCCCCAGCACCACCACCACCGGCCGGTCGCCGTCCGCCGCCTTGCGGGGCCCGGCCTCGTCGGCCTCGCCGTGGGTGGAGTAGAAGTAGGGGGTCAGGGCGTCGAACTCGGCGGCGCAGGTATCGACCATCTTGTACCCGGGCCGCAGGCCGGCGTCGAGCCGTGCCCGCCGCACCGCCTCCTCGGACGAACCGGCCAGCTCGGCGATGCGCCGGTCGGTCAGCCCGAGGCGCTTGGCCTCCAGCAGCAGCGCCGGCGGGATCCGGGCCGGGGGCCCCCCCGGCGGGATGGAACCGGCCGCGGAGGAACCGGCCGGGGCGGCCGCGCCCCGGTCCGCAACGGGCGCGGCCGGTGCCGCGGGTCCGGGCACCGGCGCCGCACCGGTGCAGGCGCCGGCGGCCGGGCCGCCGCCTGCCCGCCGCCCCACCTCCCGCAGCCGCTCCTCCAGGGCCACCACCCGGGCGATGCGGTGCAGGAAGAACCGGTCGATCCCCGTCCACCGGTGGAGCTCCTCCACGCTGCGGCCGCGGCGCAGCGCCTCGGCCAGCAGGAACAGCCGGCGGTCGTCGCCCTGGCGGATGGCCGCCTCCAGGGCCGGTTCGTCCAGGTCGCGGGCCTCGGGCCACTCCAGGCAGTCGACGCCGATCTCCAGCGAGCGCACCGCCTTGAGCAGCGCCCCTTCGAAGCTGCGGTCGATGGCCATGACCTCGCCCGTCGCCTTCATCTGGGTGCCCAGCCGCCGGTCGGCGGTGGCGAACTTGTCGAAGGGCCAGCGGGGGATCTTGACCACCACGTAGTCCAGGGCCGGCTCGAAGAGGGCGGAGGTGCCCGTGATGGGGTTGCGGATCTCGTCCAGCCGGCGGCCGAGGGCCACCCGCGCCGCCACCTTGGCGATGGGGTAGCCCGTAGCCTTGGACGCCAGGGCGCTGGAGCGGCTCACCCGCGGGTTGACCTCGATGACCCGGTATTCGGCGCCGTCGGGCCGCAGCGCCAGCTGGACGTTGCAGCCCCCTTCCACGCCGATGGCGTCGACGATGCGCAGGGACGCCGAGCGCAGGCGCTGCAGCTGCCGGTCGGTCAGGGTCAGGGCCGGGGCCACCACGATGCTGTCGCCGGTGTGGACGCCCACGGGGTCCACGTTCTCCATGCTGCAGATGGCGATGGCGTTGCCCGCCCCGTCCCGGATGACCTCGAACTCGATCTCCTTCCAGCCCAGCAAGCTCTCCTCCAGGAGGACCTGGCCGATGGGGCTGGCCGCCAGGCCGCGGTCGATCAGGGCCTCCAGCTCCCGCTCGTCCCGGGCGATGCCGCCGCCGGTGCCGCCCAGGGTGTAGCCGGGCCGGGCGATGACGGGGAAGCCGACCCGGCGGGCGAAGGCCAGGGCCTCGGCGAAGGACCGGACGATGGTGCTCTGGGGCACCGGCTCCCCGATGGACAGCATGAGCTGCTTGAAGGCGTCGCGGTCTTCCGCCCGCTGGATCGCCTCGGGCGGCGTGCCCAGGAGCCGCACCCCGTACCGCTCCAGCACCCCCGCCCGCACCAGCTCCATGGCCAGGTTGAGGCCCACCTGGCCGCCCAGGGTGGGCAGCAGGGCGTGGGGCCGCTCCTGGCGGATCACCGCCTCGGCGAACTCCGCCGTCAAGGGTTCCACGTAGATCCGGTCGGCGGTGCCGGGGTCCGTCATCACCGTGGCGGGATTGGAGTTGAGCAGCACCACCTCCAGCCCCTCTTCCTTGAGGGCGCGGCACGCCTGGGTGCCGGAGTAGTCGAACTCCGCCGCCTGGCCGATGATGATGGGCCCCGAGCCGATCACCAGGACCTTGCGCACGCCGGCGGGCTCAGTCACCGGCCAGCCCCCCTTCCCCGGCCACCGCCGCCGCGACCCGGGGCGACGGGCCCTGGGGCGCGCCCAGGCGCCGGCCCGCGCCCGTCACCTGCTGGAGGAACTCGGCCAGCAGCGGCGCCGCATCCCGGGGCCCCGGCGCCGCCTCGGGGTGGAACTGGAGCCCCCGGACCGGCAGATCCGGATGGCAGAGTCCCTCCACGGTGCCGTCGTTGAGGTTGACGTGGGTGACCACCAGGCCCGCCGCCTCGAGGGTATCGGCGTCCAGGGCGTAGCCGTGGTTCTGGGAGGTCATGAACACCCGCCCGTCGCCCCGGCCCGATCCCGGCCAGGCCGCCGCGGCGATCTCCTTCACCGGGTGGTTGGCGCCGCGGTGGCCGAAGGGCAGCTTGTAGGCCCGGCCGCCGAAGGCGAGCCCCAGCAGCTGGTGCCCCAGGCAGATGCCGAAGGTGGGCACCGCCTCCGCCACCCGGCGCACGGTGTCCAGCACCGCGCCCAGATCCCGGGGATCGCCGGGCCCGTTGGACAGGATCACCGCCTCCGGCGCCAGGGCCAGGATCTCGGCGGCCGGGGTCCGGGCCGGTACCACCGTGACCCGCCACCCCTGGGCCACCAGGGCGCGGAGGATGTTGCGCTTGACGCCGAAGTCCACCAGGACGGCGTGGTGCCGGGCGGCGGCC
>DATCLH010000122.1:0-2977 GCA_036564035.1 Thermaerobacter sp. | reverse complement strand
TTCATGGAGACGACCCTGCGCGAAGACGGCACCGTCATCTGCCCGGACCGGCGGGAGGCCCTGGCCCTGGCCGAGCAGGTGCTGGACATCCTCTACTACTCCGGTTTCTACAACGCGGCCGACGTGGCCGGGCTCCGGTTCCACCTCTACCCGCGGCTAGAGGCCGACGGCCAGCCCGATCTGATCTACGCCAACACGTGGATGGATGGCCGGTGGATGGAGATCGCCGTGGTGGAGGTCCCCCGGCCCAACGCCCGGCCGCCGGAGGAGGATCCGGGCGGCGCAGGCGGCCTGCCGGGCGTGCCCGGAACGGGCCGGTGGGAACCCGCGCCCAACGGCCGGGTCAAGCCCGGTCTTCTCGGCGGGGAACGCGACCGCTGAGGGACCGCGGGGCCGGGTCCACCCGCAAACCCGGGTGCACCGGCGAGCGCGGGCCCGAGGCGCGGGCGCCGGATCGATCCACCGGCGTTCAGGTACGCGGCGGTCGCCACGGGCGCCGGCGCCTCGGGATGCGGTGGGCCGTGGTCGCCGGCGGGCCTGAAAGGCCGTAGTGTACGGCGGGTTTGCACTTATGCAAAAATGTTAGCGAAGGTTAATCCGCCATGGACCGGGTGGCGTGCCGCCCCACGGAGGCCGCCGCGCGGAAGGTGCCGGGCTTCGGCGGGGGGACGGACCCCAGGGGGGACGGATGGGATGGAAGAGGGCCAAAGGGGCGCGGCGGGCCGGGCGATGGACGGCCCTGCTGCGGTGGCGGTGCAGAACCTGTACGTCGCTTACGATCACCGGCCGGTGCTGCGGGGCGTGCGCCTGACGGTGGCGCCGGGCCTGCTGGTGGCCTTCGTCGGGCCCAACGGGGCGGGCAAGTCGACCCTTTTCAAGGCGATCCTGGGGCTGGTGCGGCCGGCGGCCGGCTCGGTGCGGATCTTCGGCCAGCCCGTCGAAGCCCAGCGCCGCCGCATCGCCTACGTGCCCCAGCGCGAGCAGATCGACTGGGACTTCCCCGCCACCGTGGCCGACGTGGTGATGATGGGGCGGGTGCCCCGCCTGGGCTGGCTGCGCCGGCCGGGGCCCGCCGACCGGCGGCGGGTCGCCGAGGCGCTGGAGGAGGTGGGCATGGCGGCCTACGCGCGCCGGCCCCTGGCGGCCCTCTCGGGCGGCCAGCAGCAACGGGTCTTCATCGCCCGGGCCCTGGCCCAGGACGCCGACCTGATCCTCCTGGACGAACCCTACGCCGGGGTCGACGCCGCCACCCAGGAGGTGGTGCGGCGCCTGCTGGCCCGCCTGCGGGACGCGGGCAAGACGATCCTGGTGGTGGACCACGACCTGTCCGGCATCGACCACTACGACCGGGTCGCCCTGATCAACGGCCGGGTGGTCGCCTACGGCCCGCCCGCTGAGGTCATGACGGCCGAGCGGCTGCGGGAGACCTACGGGGGCCGCTTGACCTATCTGGACCGGGTGGACCGGATCCCCGTGCCCCTGGCGGGAGGGGGGCGGCGGTGATGGGGGAGCCCGGCTGGCTGGCGATCCTGGCCGAACCCTTGCGGTATCCCTTCATGGTGCGGGCGCTGCTGGCCGGCGTGCTGGTGGCGGTGGCCGGCGCGGTGACGGGCAGCTTTCTCCTGGTGCGGCGCTGGTCCCTTTTGGGCGATGCCATCTCCCACGCGGTGCTGCCCGGCGTCGCCATCGCCTATCTGGTGGGCTGGCCCTACTTCACCGGCGCCCTGGCCAGCGCCCTGCTGACCGCCGCCGGCATCGGCTTTTTGGAGCGCAACACCCGCCTCAAGTCCGACGCGGCCACGGGCCTGTTGTTCCTCGGCGCCTTCGCCCTGGGCCTGGCCATCCTCAGCCGGGCCCGCAGCAGCGTGGACGTGTTCCACATCCTGTTCGGCAACGTCCTGGGCGTCTCCCGGGCCGACCTGGTGTTGATGGCCGTGGTGGCGGCGGCGGTGGTGGGGCTGGTCGGCCTGCTCTTCAAGGAGCTTCAACTCTGGGCCTTCGATCCCGTCACCGCCGAGGTGGCGGGCTTGCCGTCCCGGGCCCTCCACTACCTGATGATGGTCCTGGTCTCCGCCACCCTGGTGGCCGCCCTGCAGGCGGTGGGGGTGGTGCTGGCGCTGGCCATGCTGGTCACGCCCCCGGCCACGGCCTACCTGCTGACCCGCCGCTTCCCGGCCATGATCGGCCTGGCCGTGGTGCTGGGTACAGTGGCCGCGGTGACGGGGCTGTACCTGTCCTTTTATCTCAACGTGGCGTCGGGGCCGGCTATGGTGCTGGTGGCCATGGCCGGGTTCCTGCTCGCCCTGGGCCTGGCGCCGGAACAGGGGCTGGTGGCCCGGGCCGTCCAGCGGCGGCGGCTGGCCCGGGCGGTGGCGGCCGAGGACGTGCTCAAGGCCCTGCACGAGCTGGGCGTCGAAGGGGACGGGGCTGCCGCGATCCCCGTGCCGGCGGCCTCCCTCCCCGCGACCGGAGTGGACGGAGCGCCCCCGGCCGCGGGCCGCCCGCCGGTGGACGCCACCCCCCGCGCCGTCCCCCTCGACCTCCTGGCCGGTTGGACGGGTCTCGGCCGGCGCGGGGTGCAGGGCGCGGTCGCCCGCCTGGTGGACCGGGGCCTGGCGGTCTGGGACACGGGGACGGTCGCCGCGGCCCCGGGTGCCCGGCTCACCGAAGCCGGGGTGCGGGAGGCCCGGCGGCTGATCCGCGCCCACCGGCTCTGGGAGCGGTACCTGACCGACGTGGCGGGCATGGCCTGGGAAGACGTGCACCAGGTGGCCCACGAGCTGGAGCACGCGACCCCGCCCCACCTGGCGGAGGAGATGGCCGAGGTCCTGGGCCATCCCGCCCACGACCCCCATGGCGCCCCCATTCCCACTCCCGCCGGGGACGTCCCCCAGGGAGACGCTCCGCCGCCGGTGACCCTGGCCCAGCTGGGCCCGGGCCGGCGGGCCGTTATCGCCCGGGTCGACGACGAGGACCC
>DATCLH010000121.1:0-2662 GCA_036564035.1 Thermaerobacter sp. | reverse complement strand
CCGGCCCGTGCTGTACCGGCAGGCCGCCATGCGCTACGCCGGCCAGGAGCACACGGTGACCGTCCCGGCGACCGCCGGCACCTGGACGGCGGCCCACCTGCAGCGCATGATCAACCGGTTCCACCGCGCCCACCGGCACCGCTACGGCTTTCGCCTCGACGCCCCGGTGGAGGTGGTGCGGCTGCACGTCACCGGGGTGGTGATGTCGGAACGCCACCTGCCGGCGATCAATGTGCCCATGGCAGACCTGCCGCCCGCCACCCTGCCGGCGGTGGCGGGGGCTGCCCTGCCCGCTGCCGGCGGGTCCGGGGCCGGTATGCGGGACGGGCGCCGGGCCGGAGCGGAAGCCGCCGGGGGGAAGCTCCCCGGCGGCGTGGTGGCCCGCGGGGCGCTCCGGGGAGAGATGGCGTCCGGCGGGGCGGCATCGGGCGGGATCCTGGGCGGTGGCAGCCTGGCCTCCGCTGCCCTGGCCGAAGCGACCCTCTCCGCCCGCCTTGGCAGCCGGCCTTGCCTGCTGCCCGGCGGGTGGCGCGACGTCCCCGTCTACGACCGGGACCGGCTGCCGCCCGGCGCCCGGCTGGAGGGCCCCGTTTTGATCGAAGAACCGGCCACGGTGACGGTGGTTCTTCCCGGGCAGACGGTCACCGTGGACGTCCTGGGCAACCTCTGGATCGCCACGGGGGTGTGACGGGCGGTGGATCCCTTCACGATCGAGGTCATCAAGGAGGGCTTGCAGGCCACGGCCCAGGAGATGTTCATCGCCCTGGGACAGTCCAGCCAGAGCCCGATCATCTACGAGGTGCTGGACTACGCCACCGGCGTCACCGACGGGCAGGGGCGCCTGGTCGCCCAGGGGCAGGGCGTGCCCGGGTTCATCGGCTGCCTGGACTTCGCCGTGCGGGAGGCGCTGTCCCGGTTCGGCGACCAGCTGCACCCCGGCGACATCGTGGCCTTGAACGACCCCTTCCTGGGCGGCGGCACCCACCTGTCCGACGTCACCCTGCTGATGCCCGTCTTCGCGGGGGGCCGGCGGGTGGCCTTCGTGGCCAGCAAGGCCCACTGGACGGAAGTGGGCGGGATGCACCCCGGGTCCTGGAGCCCCGACGCCACGGAGGTCTACCAGGAGGGCCTGCAGCTGCCCTGCGTCAAGGTGGTGGAACGCGGCCGGACGAACCACGCCCTGCTGGACGTCATCGCGGCCAACGTGCGCCTGCCCGAGCAGACCCTGGGCGACTTCTGGGCGCAGGTGGCCGCCCTTAAGGCCGGAGCCCGGCGCCTGGACGACCTGTGCCGCCGCTACGGCGTCGACGGGGTGCTGGAGGCCATGGACGCCCTCCAGCGCCAGGGGCTGGCCATCACCCGCCAGGCCCTGGCCGCCATCCCCGAAGGCGTTTACGAAGCCGAGGACTTCATCGACGGGGACGAACTGGCCGGCGCCGACCGCCTGCCCGTCCGGGTGCGCGTGACGGTGCGAGACGGCCGCATGATCTGCGATTTCGCCGGTTCGGCGCCCCAGGTGCCCGGACCCCTCAACTGCACCCGCTCGGTGCTGATCTCGTCGGTCCGGGCCGCCTTCAAGGCGGTGACCGATCCCGCCTTTCCCGCCTGCGACGGCTGTTTTGAGCCCCTGGAGGTGGTCTGCCCGCCGGGCACCATCTTCACGGCCCGGCGGCCGGCGGCGACGTCCACCTATTTCGAGGTGGACCAGATGGCCTGCGACCTGGTCCTCAAGGCCCTGGCCCCGGTGGTTCCCCACCGGCTGACGGCCGGCCACTACCTGTCGGTCTGCGGCACCCTGCTGGCCGGGCGGGGGGACGACGGCGCCGACTGGCTTCTGGTGGAACCCCAGGTGGGAGGATGGGGCGCCGCGGCCCACCGGGACGGCACCGCGGCCCTGTTCAACATCGGGGACGGCGAGACCTACATCCTGCCGGCGGAGGTGGCCGAGGCCCGGTATCCCGTACGCCTTGAGCGCTTTGCCCTCAACACCGAACCGGGCGGCGAAGGCCGTTACCGGGGCGGCTTCGGCTGCGTGCGGGAGTACCGGGTCCTCGCTCCGGCCTTCCTGACGGCCAGCTTTGGGCGCCACCGCACCCCGCCCTGGGGCGTGGCCGGCGGGCGGCCGGGCACGCCCAACCGCATCCGGGTGCTGGATGCCGCGGGCCGGCTGCGCTGGGAGGGGGGCCGGGTGGCCCGCCTCCCCCTGGAACCCGGCGACCGGGTGGTGCTGATCACCGGCGTGGGCGGCGGCTGGGGCCCGCCCGAGGCCCGTGACCCCGCGGACATCGCCCGGGATGCCGCCTGCGGGTACCAGCGCGAGCCGGTGGAATAGGGGAGGATGAACGTTGCGCATCGGCATCGACGTGGGAGGAACCAACACCGACGCCGTTCTGCTGGACGGCAACCGGGTGGTGGCCTGGCACAAGGCGCCCACCAGCCCCGAGGTCACGGCGGGCATCGCCGCGGCGGTGCGGGGGGTGCTGCGGGCTGCCGGCTGCCGGCCCGGCGCGGTGCAGGCGGTGATGATCGGCACCACCCACTTTGCCAACGCGGTGGTGGAACGCCGGCTGGAACCGGTGGGGGTGATCCGCATCGGCCTCCCGGCCACGGCGGCCCTGCCGCCGCTGGTCGACTGGCCGGCCGACCTGGCCGCCTGCGTGGG
>DATCLH010000120.1:0-1976 GCA_036564035.1 Thermaerobacter sp. | reverse complement strand
ATCCCCGGGCCGGCAACGCCAGACCGGGCCCATCCGGCGCAAAGGGATGGCCCTTGCACCCCGCGGTCTCGTCCAAAAGCCCATGGCGGCCATGGCCTCCCCGTCGCAGCGCCCGCGGACGGGGTTTGCTGTTTTTTCGGCCGCCGTGCACCGGCCGCGGCCGCTGCACCGGCCTTGCAAGAGGCGTGGCCGGTGAGGCGCCGGTCGCCGGCGAGGCGGGCGGGCGCCACGGTCCGGGACGGCGTGAGGTACCACGGCCCGCGCCGGCCCGGGCGCCAGGGCCGCACCCGGACGGAAAACGTCCCAAGGGGTGACGTGGGATGACCACCGGGACCGGTGTGCGCCGGGAGAGGGGGCGGCCGCGGGATGAGGTGCGGTTGCTGGCGCCCACCGGGCATCTGGGGTTCACCCCCCTGGAGAGGGAGAGCTTCCTGGCGGGGCTGGAACGGGAGCCCGACTTCGTGGTGGCCGACTCGGGCAGCTGCGACATCGGGCCCTACCCGCTGGGCGCCGACGAGCCGGCCAGCCCGCCGGCCTGGCAGTACCACGACCTGGAGATCCTGCTGGTCGAGACGCGGCGGCGGGGGATCCCCCTGATCGTCGGGTCCGCGTCGGACACGGGCACCCGGCGCGGGGTCGACCAGTTCGCCCAGATGGTGGAGGCCATCGCCGAGCGGCACGGCCTGCGGCCCTTCCGCCTGGCCTGCATCTACGCCGACGTGCCCCTGGAGCGGCTGCGCCGCCTCCTGGAGCAGGGGGTGGCGATCCGGGGGCTGGACGGCCGGCCCGACCTGACCGCCGCCGATCTGGACCAGACGGCCCGGGCCGTGGCGGTGATGGGGGCCGAGCCCATCGTGGCCGCCCTGGACGCGGGCGCCGACGTGGTGATCTGCGGCCGCTCCAGCGATGCGGCCATCTTCGCCGCCGCGGCCCTGTGGTGCGGGATGCCGCCGGCCACCGCCTACTACGCCGGCAAGGTGCTGGAGTGCGCCTCCTTCTGTGCCGAGCCCTACATGGCCAAGGAGTCGGTGCTGGGGATCCTCCGGCCCGGCGAGGTGGTGGTGGAGCCCATGCACCCGGCCCAGCGCTGCACCCCGGCGTCCCTGGCCGGCCACGCGCTGTACGAGCGGGCGACGCCCTTCTTCGAGCACGTGCCGGCCGGGGTCCTGGACATGCGCGGCTGCGTCTACGAGGCTCTGGACCCGCGGCGCACCCGGGTGACGGGCTTCCGGTTCCGCCCCGCCGGCGGCTATGCCGTCAAGGTGGAAGGGGCGGGGCCCGTGGGCTTCCGGTTCCTCGCCCTGGCGGGGCTGCGGGACCCCGAGCTGGTGGGCCGGGTCGACGAGGCCATCGCCTGGGCCCGCCGGAAGGTGGCCGAGCGCTACGGCACCGCGGGATACGAACTGTATTATCACGTGTACGGCCGCAACGGCGTCATGGGCGAGATGGAGCCCGATCCCCGTCCCGGCCATGAGCTGGGGCTGGTGGTGGAGGTGGTCTGCCCCGACCGGGGGCGGGGCCGCGAGATCTGCACCATGGCGGCCCGGCAGCTCTTCTACGCCCGAATCGGCGGACGAACCGGCACCGCCGGCCGGGCGGCCCTGATGACCGACGAGGTCCTGGAGGCCCGTCCCGCCTACCGCTGGACGCTGAACCACGTGGTCCCCGTCGACGACCCCTTGAGCTGGTTCCCCATGACCCTGCGGTGGGTGGGCGAACCGGACGACGGCCAGGATCCCGGGAAGGCTGAGGCCACCGGCCGCGCCGCCGATCGCGGCCGCGCGGTGGTCGCCGCCCGCGGGGCCGGCTCCCGGTCCGCGGTCTGGGGGGAGGGATCGGGCCATGCGCCTGCGTGAACTGGCCACGACCATCCGCAGCAAGAACGCCGGGGTCGACCTGATCACCTTCGACATCCTCTTCCCGTCGGAGGAGGCGTACCGCCGGGCTTGCCAGAGCCCCGTGCTCACCCCGGAGGC
>DATCLH010000119.1:0-2513 GCA_036564035.1 Thermaerobacter sp. | reverse complement strand
ATACGGGGTGGCGGGAAGGAGGGAGACCGTGGCCGATCTTTACGACCTCTCCGACCGGGAGCTGCAGCTGGCCCGGCTGGAGATCGAGCGCCGGCAGAAGTCGGCGGTGGTGGCCTGGCTGTTGTGGCTCTTCCTCGGCGGCCTGGGCGGCCACCGCTACTACCTGGGACCGGTCTGGCAAGGCATCCTGATGACCTTGACCCTCGGTGGCTTGGGATTCTGGGCCCTCATCGATGCCTTCTTCATCCCCCGGCGCCTGCGGGCCGTCAACCAGGCGGTGGAGGACGAGGTGGTGCGGGCGATCATCGCCCGCCGAGGTCAGGGTGACAACCCGGCGTCGATCCATCCCGCCTGACCGGCCCGGCCGCGCCGGCTCACCCCCTTGGCGCCCGCCGGCCCGGTCGATGGCAGGCGTTGACGCGCCCTTCCGGGCGGTCGACACTGGGAAGAGGATGCCATCACGATCCAACGGGAGGGATCGACCGGTGAGCCGGCTGGTGCGCCACGACCGGAATCGGCCCTATGAGGTGCGGCCGGAGGGGTCCGAGAAGAGCATCTGGATCTGCGCCTGCGGCCTCTCGAAAAACAAGCCCTTCTGCGACGGATCCCACAAGCGGACCCGGGACGAGAAGGAAGGGGCCCTCTACATCTACGACGACGAGGGCCGCATCGAGGTTCAGTCCATGTATTGACGTCGTCGAGCGGATGGCGCGGGGCGCGGGCGGTCGCGGACGAACCCAGCCCCGGTGCCCTCCGGATCCAGCCCCACCCCGGGGCCGGTCGGTGACCCCCGACCGGCCCCGTCGCGTATCCGTGCCGGGTTTCCAGGAGCACCGCGCCACCTAGGGCTTGCGCGCCACCAGGAGGACCCGGCGCTTGAGGAAGACCCAGCCGCCGGCTTCCTCCCGCACCACCTGGTGCCGGACGGCCGGTTCGTCCCGTTCCCAGCGAGCCCGGAGCCGGGCCAGGATCTCCGCCTCCAGGGGGACCGGAGCCAGCCACACGGCCAGGGGCATGGGGTCCGTGAGGACCTCGAGCCGCTCCAGATCAAGCCCCGCCTCCTCCACCATGGCGGCCCACCGGCCTGGGGTGTGGGCCCAGGCGTGGGAGGCGTCCCGGATCCGTTCCAGATCGTTGAAGAGGGCCGCCCCGCCGGGGTGGGCCGGCGGCGTCATGTCGACGATGCCCAGGCGGCCGCCCGGGGTGAGCACCCGCACCATCTCCGCCAGGGCCGCCGGCACGTCCCGGAAGTGGTGGGCCGCCCGGCGGCAGGTCACCAGCTCGAACGACCCCTCGCGGAAGGGCAAGGCGTGGACGTCGCCCACCACGAACCGGGCGTTGGTCACCCCCCGCTCGGCCGCCTCCCGGGCAAAGGCCTCAGCCATGGCGGGGGTGAGGTCGACGCCCGTCACCGCCTTCACCCGCGGCGCAAAGGCCAGGGCCGTGTGGCCCGTGGCGGTGGCCACGTCCAGCAGGCTTTGGTGCGGCTGGGGATTCAGGGCGTCCACCAGGGCGTGGAGGTCCGCCCCGGAGCGGTGTCCCTGGCTCCGGCGGTACGCTTCCGCGTGCCGGCCGAAGAAGGCCCGAATCGCCTCAACATCGCCGGCCGGCCCCCTCCCGTCTGCGCCTCCTGTGGACGAACCAGCCGGCTCCGCACCGGTCCCTTCCTGCCCCGCCCAGTGCTCCATGTTCGCGCCTCCCCTCGGTCGCCGACGGGTCCGACCGAGGGCGCGGGTCTTGGACCGCGGCCTTGGCCTCCGCCCTCGGCGTCGTGTCCCTCCATGCTTTCATCGGGTCGTGGACCGGTTCCTCCCCGGTTGAAAGCCGGGTACGATGGTGGCATCGAGCCTGTCCACCGGAGCACCGTCGTGCAGGAGACGCGAGGGAGGGACCACGGTGCCGGCGCTGTCCTTCGTCCACGGCTTCCTCGGACCCATCGTGTTCGCCTTTGCCGTGTTGCGGGTGATCTGGACGGGATACCAGTGGCTGACGGGCCGGGAGCTGCCGGCCGCCCGCATGGTGGGCGGCATCGCCGTCGGCCTGTTCGACCTTCAGGCCCTGCTGGGGATCGGGCTGGTGGTCACCGTGGGGGTCGGCGCCGTGACGTGGCGTCACCCCCTGTTGATGCTGGCGGCGGCGGTGCTGGCCCACATGAGCGTCGCTTCGGGCCGGCGGGCCCAGGGACGGGCCGGCGGACCCTTCGCCCTGGCGCTGATCAGCGCCCTGCTGGTGGCGGTGGCCTATCCCGCCCCCTGAGCAACCCATGGGCACCCCGAACCCCACCCGCACCCGAAACCCCGTGCGCCCCCGAAGGGCGCCGCCGGTGCGTACTTGAAGGAGGAAGGCCGTCCATGCCGCGGGCCTGGCGCAATCTGTACGTCCTGCTGATGGCCGCCTGGTTCGGCATCATGGGCTACTACACGGGCATCCTGACCCCGACCCTGACCCGGGCCTTCCCGGAGGACTTCGGGACCATCGTGGCGGCCCTCTTCCCCGGCTACTTCCGCCTGGGG
>DATCLH010000118.1:0-7058 GCA_036564035.1 Thermaerobacter sp. | reverse complement strand
CAAGGCCCAGCTGACCCGGGAGTTCGCCGTGCGGGTGCTGCCCAAGCTGGCCAGCGGGCGGATCCGCCCGGTCATCGACCGGGTCTTCCCCTGGGATCAGGTGCGGGAGGCCCACCGCTACATGGAGCGCAACCTCAACATCGGCAAGATCGTCTTGCGGGTCGACTGATGCGGTCTCGGGGGTCGACTGGCGCGGGCGGGATGGGGCGCCGGCCGCCGCGCCCCGCTTCCCGCCCTGCGGGCCGGCCCTTGGGCGGCTCCCCCGGCCCCGCCCCCTGACCGGCGGCACGGCAGTCCCCACCCCCCGGACGCCGGCGGCACAGCAGCCGCGCTCCCCAACGCAGGCGGCCCAGCGATCCCCACCCCCGGACGCGGCCGGTCCGGCGGCCCCACCCTCGGACGCCAGCGACACCGCGGTCCCCGCCAGCCGCGAAAGGGCCTTCGCCTGCCGCCGGGGTGCCCCTTCGACGGTTCCCGGAATCCGGCACGAATTTTTCGTCGCTTCACCGCCCTCGGGAGAAGGAATCGGGGGACAAGGCGCGAATACGCGAATCCAATCTCCCGGGGGAGAAACGACGTTTCCCAATAGGAAACCGACGAGCCGCGGCTTGAAGGGGGTGACGGCCGCGCCGCGCGCCACCATCCAGTCCCTGGGCCGGGCCCTGCGGTTGCTCCAGCACTTCTCCGCCTCCAACCCCGAGTGGAGCGTCGGCGAGCTGGCGGCGGCCACCGGGCTGCCCAAGGGGACGGTCTCCAAGATCCTGGCGACCTTCCAGGAGCACGGTTACCTGTTTCAGGACCCCGTCACCCGCCGCTACCGGCTGGGACCCGCCTTTCTCGTGGCAGGGCGCGTCGCCGAGGCGGGGCTCGACGTGGCGCGCCTGGCCGTCCCCCTGCTGCAGCGGGTGACGGCCGCCAGCGGCGAGACGTCGGTCCTGATGCTGCGGGCGGGCTGGCGGAGCGTCTGCGCCGCCAAGGTGGACAGCCCGCACCCGGTGCGGATGGCGGCGGAGGTGGGCCGGTTCGCCTCCCTGCACTCGGGGGCTTCCAACAAGCCGATCCTGGCCTACCTGCCCGCCGAGGACATCGACGCCTACCTGCGCTCGCCCTACTTCGTCCGGCGGGGGCCACGGACCATCACCGACCGGGAGCACCTGCTGGCGAACCTGGCGGAGATCCGCCGGCGCGGGTACGCGGAGAGCGACTCGGAGGTGGAGGTGGACATCCAGGCCTTCGGGGCCGCGGTCTTCGACAACCTGGGCCACGTCACCGGCGCCATCAGCATCGTGGGGCCCCGGGAGCGGCTGGCCCAGCGGCCGGTCGACGCCATGGTGGCGGCCGTCCAGGCGGCCGCCCGGGAGCTGAGCCGCCTTCTGGGGTGGCAGGGCCCGTGGCCGGCGCCCTGGCCCCCGGCGCCGCCGGCCCGGCGGGTGGCCGCCGGCCTGCACCGAACGCCGCCGGACCGGTCCCTCTGACCGGACGGGGCCGAACCGGCCATGCCGGGACGGGCCGCCCCGGGCGGGGTGCTCCCGAAACCGGCCCCCGGCCATCCCCGGGCGGCACACCCCGGACGGGGTGCCCCCGGAACCGGCCCCCGGAACCGGTGAAGGGCGAACCCGGCCGGCCCTCGGACCGGCCAGCAGCCGGAGCCGGATCCACCGGAACGGGAGCTGCCCGCGAACAGCGGCCCTCGCCGGCCCTAGCCCACGGACAAGCCCGCAAAGCCGGCGACTTCACCCGGCCGCCGGCGTCTTCACCGCCGGCCCCTGTCAGGCCGGCGGGGCTCCGGCGGCCGCTTCCCAGGAACGCTTCCCACGGAAGGGGGTTTCCTCGATGACCCGCTTGCTCGGAACCCTTGGGACGAACCGGCCCGGCGCCCGCCAGGGCGATGGGGCGGACCATGGCCGGCCGGCCCGGCGCCGTTCCCGGCGGCGACCCGCGGCCTACCGGCGGCTGGCCTGGCTGGCGCTGATCGCCCTGGTGCTGGCCGGCTGCGGTAGCGGCGCCTCAGGGGGCGGCGCCGCCTCCGGCGGGGCCGGTTCGTCCGGGGGAACGGGGGCCTCGGGAGGAGCGGGGCCCTCGGGCCCGGTGACCATCACCATCGGCATCAACGCCGATCCGCCCAACCTGGATCCGGCCATGTCCAGCGCCCTGGTGGACCGCTACGTCCAGAACAGCATCTTCGACAAGCTCTACGAGCTGGACGAAAACCTGCAGGTGGTGCCCGAGCTGGCGGAGGCCCTGCCCCAGGTCTCCGACGACGGCAAGGTGTACACCATCAAGCTCCGCCAGGGGATCACCTTCCACGACGGGACGCCGCTGAACGCCGACGCCGTGGTGTTCAACCTGGAGCGCTACCTGGACCCCGACTCGGCCCGCTACAGCGAGCTCTCCGCCGTGGAGCGGGTGGAGAAGGTCGACGAGTACACGGTGCGCATCGTGCTCAAGCAGCCCTACAGCCCGCTGCTCTACACCCTGACCGACCGGGCGGGGATGATCGCCTCGCCCAAGGCGATCCAGGAGGCGGGCGACCAGTTCGCCCAAAACCCCGTCGGTTCGGGTCCCTTCAAGTTCGAGAGCCGGATCAAGGGCGACCAGATCGTCCTGGTGAAGAACCCGGACTACTGGCGGGAGGGCCTGCCCAAGGCGGACAAGATCGTGTGGAAGGTGGTCACCGACGACAACGTCAAGGTGGTGAACCTCAAGGCGGGGCAGCTGGACATCATCGACACGGTGCCGGCCCAGGCGCTGGCCGACCTGCGCGGCAACCCGAACCTCAAGGTCGACATCGGGCCGGGCCTGGGGTTCCAGGGCATCTACCTCAATACGGAGAAGGAGCCCTTTGACAACCCCTCCCTGCGGCGGGCGGTGGACCTGGCCATCGACCGGGCGACCCTGGTCCGGGTGGTCTTCCAGCAGACGGCCGACCCCGGCTATGGGCCCTTCCCGCCGTCGAGCCCGGCGGCCGCCGCCTCGGGGGAGCCGCCCCAGCGGGACCTGGAGGCGGTGAAGGCGCTGCTGGCCCAGGGCGGCAAGCCCGACGGCTTCCGCTTCACCCTCAAGACCGGGACCGGGCCCGTCACCCAGCAGATCGCCCAGGTGATCAAGGACATGCTGGCCGACGCCGGCATCGAGATGGAGATCCAGCAGGTGGAGTTCGGCAGCCTGCTCGACGACACCGACAACGGCAACTACCAGGCGGCGGCCCTGGGCTGGAGCGGGCGGCCCGACCCCGACGGGAACATCTACCCCTGGTTCTACACCGACGGGAGCCAGAACGACTCCCGCTACAGCAATCCCCAGGTGGACCAGCTGCTGGACCAGGCGCGCCAGATCCTGGACATGAACCAGCGGGTCGAACTCTACCGGCAGATCATGGAGCAGATCCACGCCGATGCCCCGTACATCTACCTCTACTATCCGAAGAACGTGAAGGCCTACTCGGCCAAGGTTCAGGGCTTCGTCAACTACCCCGACGGCATCATCCGCACGGAGAACCTGACGAAGACCCCCTGATCTCCACGCCGGCGGCAGGAGGGGCGGGGCCGGCGGGGGTGCACCCGGCGGCAGTGCGCCCGGCGGGGGCGCCCCTGCCGCCCGCCCGGCTGCCGGCAGGGAGGTGAGCCCTTGCTCCAGTTCGTGGTGCGGCGGTTGCTGCTCAGCATCCCCGTGCTGATCCTGGTCACCCTGCTGGTGTTCATCCTGATCCACGTGGTGCCGGGCAACCCGGGACGGGCCATCCTGGGTCCCGAGGCGTCGCCCGAGGCGGTGGCCGCCTTCAACCGGGCCCACGGCCTCGACCGGCCCCTGCACGTCCAGTACCTGACCTGGCTGGCCGGCGTGCTGCGGGGGGATCTGGGGCGCTCCCTGGTGGACGGGACGCCCGTGGCCACCCTGATCGCCCAGCGCCTGCCGGCCACGGTGGAGCTGGCCGTGGGGGCCATGCTGGTGGCCACCCTGGTGGCGCTGCCCGCCGGCATCGTGGCCGCCACGCGCCGGGGCACCGCCGCCGACCACGTGGGCACGGTGCTGGCCCTGGCGGGGCTGTCGGTTCCCCAGTTCTGGCTGGGCATGCTGCTGATCCTCTTCTTCGCCGTGCGGATGAAATGGCTTCCCGCCTCGGGGTACGTGCCCCTGACCGTCGACCCGGTGCAGAACCTGAAGACGATGATCCTGCCCATCGTCGTCACCGGCCTGCGGGAGTCGGCGGTGCTGATGCGCATGATGCGGTCCAGCCTCCTGGAGGTCCTGCGGCTCGACTACGTCCGCACCGCCCGGGCCAAGGGGCTCGGCCGCTGGGGCGTGGTCGTCCGCCACGCCGCCCGCAACGCCCTGGTCCCCGTGCTCACCGTCAGCGGCCTGCAGCTGGCGGGACTGCTGGGGGGCCTGGTGATCACCGAGCAGATCTTCGTCATCCCGGGATTCGGCCGGTTGATCGTGGACAGCATCTTCACCCGCGACCTGATCACCCTGAAGGGCGCCGTGCTGGTCGCCGCCGCCCTGGTGGTCGCCGTCAACCTGGTGGTCGACATCCTCTACGCCTGGCTGGATCCGCGGATCAAGGTCACGGGAGGGAGCCGGGCATGAGCCTTGAACCGGAACCCGTTGCCGTCCCGGATCTGGAGCCCGGCGGCGCCGGCGATGGGGCCGCCCTCCCCGGCGGACCCCAGGGTGTCCCCGGCTGGCGGCGCCTGGGGCGCCGGTTCGTCCGCCACCGGCTGGCTGCCGCGGGGGCGGCCGTGGTGCTGGTGCTTCTCGTGGTGGCCCTGCTGGCCCCCGTGCTGGCCCCCTACGATCCGGTGGAACCGGACTACGCCGCGATCCTGCAGCCGCCGTCGCCGGCCCACCCCCTGGGCACCGACGAGCTGGGCCGGGACATCCTCTCCCGCCTGATCTACGGCGCCCGGGTGTCGATCCTGGCGGGCCTCATCTCCGTGGGCCTGGCCCTGGCCATCGGGCTCCCCGTCGGCCTGGTGGCCGGCTACTTCCGCGGCTTCTGGGACGAGGGGGTCATCATGCGGCTGACCGACGCCCTGATGGCCTTCCCCTCCCTGGTGCTGGCCCTGGCCATCGCCGCCGTCCTCGGGCCCAGCTTCGGCAACGCCATGGTCGCCATCGGCATCAGCCTCGCCCCCACCTTCATCCGGCTGGTGCGCGGGCAGGTGCTGGCGGTCCGGGAACTGGAATACGTGGAAGCAGGCCGGGCGGCCGGGGCGGGCCACCTCTGGCAGATCGGCCGGCACATCCTGCCCAACATCCTGAGCCCCGTCCTGGTCCAGGCCACCCTGAGCCTGGCCGCGGCGGTGATCAGCGAGGCCAGCCTGAGCTACCTGGGTCTGGGGATCCAGCCGCCGTACCCCAGCTGGGGCTACGACCTGCGGACGGCCCAGGGCTACCTCGACCTGGCGCCCTGGATGGCCTACTGGCCCGGCCTGGCCATCTTCGTCACGGTACTGGCCTTCAACCTGCTGGGGGATGGGCTGCGGGATCTCTTGGACCCGCGCCTGCGGAATTGACGTGCAGCATCGAGGGGACCGGCGGCGAGCGGCAAGGAGGGACCGAGGTGTCGTGGGAGCGCTTGTGGCAACTGGCCGTGGCCTTCGGGCAGAGCGGGCTTCTGGGATTCGGCGGTGGCCCCGGCGTGGTGCCCTTCATCAAGGAACAGGTGGTCGACCATTACCACTGGCTGGATGAATCCGGCTTCGCCGAGACCCTGGCCCTGGGTAACGCCCTGCCGGGCCCCATCGCCACCAAGCTGGCCGCCTTCATCGGCTTCAAGGTGGCGGGGCTGGCGGGCCTTCTGGTGGCCACCACGGCGGCGGTGGCGCCGACGGCGGTGGCGATGATCGCCCTGGTCGGCGTCTTCCAGGCCTACCGTCACTCGCCGGCGGTGGCCGGGGCCCTCAAGGCGGTGAAGCCGGTGGCCGTCGCCTTGATGCTCCAGGTGGCCTGGGATCTGGGAACCCGCTCCTTCCCCGGGGCGGCCACGTGGGTCATCGGGGCGGCCAGCGCCGTGCTGCTCTTCGCCGGAGTGAACCCGGCCCTGGTGGTCGCCCTGGCCCTGGCCGCCGGCGCGGTGCTCCGGATCTAACGGGGCGGTGCCAGCGATCGAGGAGGGGCGGCCCATCGCCACGGCATCCATCCATTCTTCCATCCGTCACCGTCACGCACCATGCATCACGCACCGTGAGGTGAGCGCCATGATCGATCCCGCGCTGACGTCCGATCCCGGCCGGCCCGTCTGGGCCCGTAACGGCCTGGTGGCCTCCGGCCAGCCCCTGGCCACGGCGGCGGGCCTGGAGGTGCTGGCCCGGGGCGGCAACGCCGTCGACGCCGCCCTGGCCATGGCCGCGGTGACCGGTGTGACCATGCCCGAGATGTGCGGCCTGGGGGGCGACGCCTTCGCCCTGGTCTACGACGCCCGCACCCGCACCGTCACGGCCTTCAACGGCAGCGGTCCGGCGCCCATGGCCGCCACCGTGGCCCGGTACCGGGCCGCGGGCCACACCGAGATGCCCTTCGAGGGCTGGTGGTCCGTGGCGGTGCCGGGGGCCGTGGGCGTCTACCTGGAGATGCACGCCCGCTTCGGCTCCAAGCCCCTGGAGGAGCTCTGGGCGCCTGCCATCCGCTATGCCCGGGAGGGCTTCCCCATCGACGTCCGGCTGGCCGCCAACATCGCCGCCGGGGCGAAGAAGCTGGCCCAGGATCCCGCGGCGGCGGCCGTCTTCCTGGCCGCGGGGCCGCGGCCCCGGCCGGGGACCGTCCTGAAGAACCCCGACCTGGCCCGCAGCCTGGAGCGGGTTCTGGCGGGCGGCGCCGAGGACTTCTACAAGGGCGGGCTGGCCCGGGCCATCGGCGAGGCGTCCCAGGCTGCCGGTGGCCTGCTGACGGCCGAGGACATGGCCGCCTTCGAGGTGGAGGTCTACCGGCCGCTGGTCACCACCTACCGTGGCTACCGGGTCTTCGAGACGGCGCCGCCCTCCCAGGGACTGATCCTCCTGGAGATGCTGAACCTGCTGGAGGGCTTCGACCTGGCCGGCCGGTCCCCCACGGACCCC
>DATCLH010000117.1:0-3381 GCA_036564035.1 Thermaerobacter sp. | reverse complement strand
GCCTCCACCGATCCGCCGTACCGGCTGCCCTTCATGCTGGCCGTCCTGGCCTTCACCGCCCTGGTGGTGGTGATCAACAGCTGGCAGAACCTGCGCGCCCAGGAGAGCGTGGAGATCACCACCTCCGTGGCCCTCTTGCTGACCGCCCTGAACGGCATCCTGGTCGGACGCGGGCAGATCTTCACCCCCGTGGCGGCCACGGTGCTGATGCTGCTCTTGCTGTCCTGGAAGGAGGAGCTAGTGGGCTGGACCGCCTTGATCTCCCGGGACGAGGTCCATGCCGCCATCTACCTGGGCGTCATCTCCTTCGTCATCCTGCCCGTGCTGCCGGAGGAACCCGTCGACCCCTGGGGCCTGTTCGACCTGCGGCGGGTGTGGCTGATGGTCGTGCTGATCTCGGCCATCGGCTTTGCCAACTACGTGCTCCTGCGGGTCTACGGCGCCCGGGGCGTCACCTACACGGGCTTCTTGGGCGGCCTGGTCAACAGCACCGCCACGGTGGCGGAGATGGCCCTCAAGGTCGGCGAGAACCCGCCCCTGGAGCGGTTCGCCTTCCGCGGGGTGATGCTGGCCAAGGCGGCGATGTTCGTCCGCAACGGGCTGATCCTGGGCCTCTTCGCGCCGGCGGCCCTGCCCTATGGCCTGTTGCCCGTCGGGCTCATGCTGGTCCTGGCCCTGGTCCTGGCGGTACGGGCCCGGGTGCCCGCGCGGGAAGAGGCCCCGGAGGTGCGGCTGACCTCCCCCTTCTCCGTGCGGGCGGCCCTGGAGTTCGGCCTGGTCTTCCTGGTGCTCAACGTGATCGCCACCCTGGGCCAGCGGTACCTGGGCACCGCGGGGTTCTACGGCGTCAGCTTCCTCGGCGGCCTGGTCTCCAGCGCCTCCAGCGCGGCCACCGCCGCCAACCTGGCCGCCCAGGGGCGCATCGCCCCGGTCCAGGCGGCCTACGGCACCGTGCTGGCTTCCCTGGCCAGCGCGGTGATCCTGGTCCCCATCGCCCAGCGGGCGGCCCGGGGCACGCCCCTGGGGCGGAAGCTCCTGGTCACCATCGCCGGCATGGTCCTGGCGGGAGGCCTGGGTCTGCTGTTGAACCCGGTCTTTTTGGCCGCCACCGGGCTCGGGCGCTGACGGGATGGCCTCGCGGGGGGCGAGGGCGGCGGCCCCGCGCCCCGGGCCCGGCGGCGGTTCCGCCGCGGCGCCGCCGGGTTCCTTTCCTTGCCGGGCTCGGGCGCCTGTGGTATACTGGCGCCAAGGTAGCGCCCCCTGGGCGCTGGTCTTGCTTCTGGGCAGGTGCGCCCGGCCCCGTGGTCGGGGCGGGCGCCCGCGCGGGGTCCGGCGGGAGGCTGCAGCGCGGCCGGTTCGTCCCCGCCGGGCCGTGCCGCCAACCAGCGATGGTCCCGGAAGAGTGGGTTCCGCGCCCACTCTTTTCGATCGTTATGGGGCGGTGTCGGGTCAAGGGCGGCGCGGGCCGGTGCCGCCCGGGGACCGGTGGAACCGGTCGGCCCGGCCGCCGGCGGGGAGGCGACAGGGTGAGCAACCGCAAGGTGGAGGCCGCCGTGGCCGAGGTGGCCGGACCCCTGGCCGAGGAGCGGGGACTGGTGCTGCTGGACGTGGAGTACCGGCGCGAGGGGGGCCGCTGGTTCCTCCAGTGCGTGGTGGACCGGGAAGGCGGCGTGACCATGGACGAGTGCGCCGCCTTCAGCGAGGCCCTGGATCCCCTCCTGACCGGCCTGGACGGCCTGGCGGAGGACGTGGTGGTGGAGGTCATGTCTCCGGGCCTGGATCGCACCCTGCGCAGCGATCGGGAGTTCACCTGGTTCCGCGGCCGGGAGGTGGAGGTGACCACCTACCGCCCGGTGGAGGGCCGGCGGCGCTTCCAGGGGCGCCTGGAGGGCCTGGAGGACGGCCACGTGGTGGTCACCGACGACGAGGGCACCCACCGCATCCCGCGGGAGGCGGTGGCCAAGACCCAGCTGCACGTGCGCATCTGACCCGCGGACCCGGTGGGCCCGGCAGGCCGGCGGGCGATGCGGGGCGCGGCGACCCGGCCGCCGGCGACCGGCCGCCCGCGGGGGACGAACCGGCCGGGCGACGGGCGCGCCAGGGGACCGGTGGGCCGCGGATGCCGGCGGGCCGGCGGACCCCGGCCGTCGCGAGGGACGCCATGTGCCCTGGCCAGGACGAGGGGATGGGTGGCAGGGGAAAGGAGGCGCCTGGCCGCCAATGAATGCGGAATTCATCGAGGCGCTGGAGGATCTGGAGCGGCAGAAGGGCATCGACAAGGACACCCTGCTGGAGGCCATCGAAGCGGCCCTGGTGGCCGCCTTCCGCCGCCACTTCGGCACGGCCCAGAACGTGGCCGTGCGCATCGACCGAGAGACGGGCGAGATCCGGGTGGTGGCCCGGCGCGACGTGGTCGAGCAGGTGGAGGATCCCTCGACCCAGATCAGCCTGGCCGAGGCCCGGGAGATCGATCCCCGTTACCAGGTGGGGGACGTGGTGGAACAGGAGGTCACCCCCCGGGAGTTCGGGCGCATCGCCGCCCAGACCGCCAAGCAGGTGGTCCTGCAGCGCATCCGGGAGGCGGAGCGGGACCTCATCTATGAGGAGTTCATCACCCGGGAAGGCGACATCGTCACGGGGGTCGTCCAGCGGGTCCAGGGGCGGAACGTGTTCGTCGACCTGGGGCGGACGGAGACGGTTCTCTTCCCGTCCGAGCAGATCCCGGGCGAGCGGTACCGGCCCGGCGACCGCATCAAGGTCTACATCGTCGAGGTGCGCAAGACGCCCAAGGGGCCGCAGATCCTGATCTCCCGCAGCCACCCGAACCTCATCAAGCGCCTCTTCGAGCTGGAGGTGCCGGAGATCCACGACGGCATCGTGGAGATCAAGGAGGCGGTGCGGGAGCCCGGCGTCCGGGCCAAGGTGGCCGTCGACACCCGGGACGACCGGGTCGATCCCGTGGGCGCCTGCGTGGGCCCGCGGGGCGCCCGGGTGCAGGCCGTGGTGGCGGAGCTGCGCGGTGAGCGCATCGACGTGATCCGCTGGGCGGAGGAGCCCGAGCAGTTCGTCGCCAATGCCCTGTCGCCGGCCAAGGTCACCCGGGTGATCCTGGAGCCGGAGACCCGGGTGGCCCGGGTCATCGTGCCCGACCACCAGCTGTCGCTGGCCATCGGCAAGGAGGGCCAGAACGCCCGGCTGGCCGCGCGCCTGACGGGGTGGAAGATCGACATCCACGCCGAGTCCCAGGCGGCCGAGTGGCTGGGCCGGGACGACGACTGGGACATCGACGCCGTCCTGGCCGGCGTGGGGCGCGATGGCGAGGAGCGGGACGACGGCGCGGCCGACGACCTGGACGAGCTCTTCGGCGCCGGGACCCGGGGC
>DATCLH010000116.1:0-1512 GCA_036564035.1 Thermaerobacter sp. | reverse complement strand
GGTGGGGGCGGTGTCGGCGGACCACCTGCTCCACGTGCGGGACGAGGACATCCCCCGGCTGCGGGAGGCGGGGACGGTGGCGACCCTGCTGCCGGGAACGGCTTTCTTCTTGCGGGAGCCGTATGCCCCCGCCCGGAAGCTGATCGAGGCGGGCGTGCCCGTCGCCCTGGCCACGGATTACAACCCCGGCAGCCACCCGGCGGGCAGCATGCCCCTGGTGATGGCCATCGCCTGCGTGGGGATGGGGATGACCCCTGCCGAGGCCCTGGTGGCATCCACCCTGGGCGGCGCCTGGGCGGTGGAACGGGCCCAGCGCCTGGGCAGTCTGGAGCCCGGCAAGCAGGCCGACCTGGTGGTGATCGACGCGCCCTCCTACCAGCACCTGGCCTACCGGCTGGGAACGGTGCCGGTGGTGGCGGTGGTGAAGGGTGGCCGGGTTGTTGAGGTGTGATGGGCCGGGTATCGTGGAGGGTGTCACGAAGAGGGCGGGGTCTCGTGCGGTTGGGGCCCGGCGTGGTGAGGACCCGGCGCCGTTGGCGGCCGGCGCGGGTAGAACCCGGCGCGATTGGAACCCGACACTGGGGGGCCGGCGTCGTTAGAACCCGGTACGGTTGGCGCCGCGCGCTGTTGCAGCCCGCGTAACGGGTCGCCGGCGGAACCGGCGGGGGGCGGCCGTGCCGTGCCGCAGGCCGCAATGGAGGCCGCAAGCTGATAAGGAAGGCATGCCCATGGTGCCACGGCCGCACAATTGAACGGCGACAACCTGGCCGCCGGCCCGGCCAAGAACCGGGGCGTCAAGCCGGCCGGCAACCGGGCCGGCGACCCGGGCACCAGCCCGGATGGGCACCCGGGCGGCCACCCGGGCAGCGGCTCGGGCGGCAAGGACCCCCGCGTCGGCGACCTGCTCCAGCGGGAAACCCGCTGGCGGGCTGAATTCAGCAGGCTGCGGTCCATCCTCCTTGACCGGCCCCTGGAGGAAACCGTCAAGTGGGGGCAGCCCTGCTATACCCACGGCGGCAAGAACGTGGTGCTGATCCACGGCTTCAAGGACTACTGCGCCCTGCTCTTCTTCAACTCACGTTTGACAGCGCGTAGTGCCATGCTGCGCAATGACCGCTGCGCAACGTGAGTCAGCCCAAGCGACGAACCCCGCCGGGCGACACGTCCGTCGGGATAAGGATGAGCTCGCCGCACCGGGTTGCCCAAGTGCCACTCCGGGGTGATGCGTCAGCTCCGGACCCTGGAAGCGGAGGGCGGCAGCATCCCGGGCATGCGGGATGCTGCCAAACGACGCAGACGGCTACCGGTGCGGTTGGGCGAGGCGCGCCCGCTCATGCGGCGATCCAGCCGCAGGGGGCGGGAGGAACGGCCCCGGGCGTTGGCCCGGGGATCGGGAAGGCGGCTTGCGCCGCCCCGGCCTTGCCGGCCGGAAGGTAAGGAGGAGGCCGCCATGCGGCGCGTTCCCGTGCTCTCTCGGCGGGGAGAGCCGCTGATGCCGTGCCGGCCCGACCG
>DATCLH010000115.1:0-4020 GCA_036564035.1 Thermaerobacter sp. | reverse complement strand
CGGCACGGAAAACCCCCCGGCCCCGCACCCGGTGCCAGTCTCCGCGGGACGGGCACGGCCCACAGCCCCCGCCTTCCGACCCGAAGGCCTGCCACGGCCCCGCCGAACCCGCCCGTCGCGGGCCGGCGCGCCGCGTCGCAGGCCGGCGCGCCGCTGGTGGCAGGGCCGGTGGTCGCAGGACCGGCCGGGCCGGGTACGCAGCCGTCCCCCGGATTTGCCACGTTGGGATGACGCTCGCTGATCGGCCGGCGGGCCCGCTGCTCAAGGACGCACGAAGGCTGGAACGCCACCGCGCCCTCCGATCCGCCGGCCTGATTTGGCATGAGGCACGCAGAGGAGGGAGCCGGCAGGACGAACCCGCGCCGCGGCCAGGCATCCCCGGCCCGCACCGGCGGGTCCATCCGCCGTCCGTGGAGGGGTTCGTGCCACCTGGCCCGTGTTGTCCCCGGGATCGCTCCCGGGTTTTGCCGGGCCGCTCTCGGTCGTGGCCAACCGCCGGGCGATCCGCCGATCCTTCGATCCGCCCGGTCCTCGTCGACTCGCCGGCCTGCCGCCGGCGAGCCCTGGCGCTAGCAGGCATCGACCCGCTTTCGGTACCGCTGGACGAACCCGCTCCCTTGAAACCGCTGCCGGAAACCGCTCCCGTTCCCCTGCCGGGCGGCCGAAGGCGCCGCCGCCTGCCCGGGCACCACCTCCTTCAGGGCATCCCATTCTATGCGTGCCGGCCCGTCCCCTGTCAACGGCCCGCCGGCGAGCCCAGGGCGCGCCGGACGGCGCCGGCCACCGCCTCGGCCAGCTCCCGCACCAGGGCCTCGTCGTCGCCCTCCACCATCACCCGGATCAGCGGTTCGGTCCCCGAGGCCCGCACCAGGATCCGCCCCGCCTCGCCGAGCCGGCGGCGGGCCGCGTCGATGGCCGCCTGGATGGCCGGATCCTCCTCCCAGCCGTCCCGCCGGGCCACGGGCACGTTGAGCAGGACCTGGGGGACGGGCTGCACCACGGCCGCCAGCTGGGAGAGGGGCTTGCCCGTGCGCACCATGACCGCCGCCAGGGCCAGGCCGGTGAGGATGCCGTCGCCCGTCACCGCGTGCCGCCGGAGGATGACGTGCCCGGACTGCTCCCCACCCAGGACGAACCCGCCTTCCTCCATGGCCTCGAAGACGTGCCGGTCGCCCACCCGGGTGCGGACCAGCCGCAGGCCCGCCGCCTTGAGGGCGCGCTCCAGGCCCAGGTTGCTCATCACCGTGGCCACCACGGTGTCGCCGGACAGCTCACCCCGGGCGGCCATGTCCAGGGCCAGGACGGCCAGGATGGCGTCGCCGTCGACGATCCGGCCGGTTTCGTCCACGGCGATCACCCGGTCGGCGTCGCCGTCGAAGGCCAGCCCCAGGTCGGCCCCTTCCCGCCGCACCGCCTCGGCCAGGGCCTGGGGGGCCGTCGACCCGCAGCCCACGTTGATGTTGGTCCCGTCGGGCGCGTCGTTGATCACGGTGACCCGGGCCCCCAGCGCCCGCCAGGCCCCGGGCGCCCACGGCGTAGCCGCCCCGTGGGCACAGTCCAGCACCACCCGGAGCCCGTCGAAGCGCGTCCCGGCGGCCCGACCCAGGTGCTCCAGATAGCGGTCCCCCGCCTCCGGGGCCTCTTGCCGGCGACCCACGGCGCCCCCGACCGGCGGGACGAACCCGGCCGCCCCCGCCGGTTCCAGGACCAGGCCCTCCACCGCCTCTTCCAGCTCGTCGGGCAGCTTCCGCCCCTGGGGATCGAAGAACTTGATCCCGTTGTACTCGGGCGGGTTGTGGCTGGCCGAGATCACCGCGCCGCCCGTCGCCCCCAGCGCGCCCGTCAAATGGGAGACACCGGGCGTCGTCATGACCCCCAGGGGCACCACCATCGCGCCGGCCGACATCAGGCCCGCCGCCAGCGCCGCCTCCAGGAGCTCCCCGGACGCCCGGGTGTCGCGTCCCAGCACCACCCGGGGCGGGCCGCCCCATCGCTCGGCCAGCACCCGGGCCGCCGCCCGGCCCAGGTCCAAGGCCAGCTCCGCCGTCAGCTCCGTGTTGGCCACACCGCGGACGCCGTCGGTTCCAAACAAGCGTGCCATCCCGGTCCTCCCATCTCGCCCTCTTGCGGCTTTGGCTCAGCGGCCGCCCGCCCCGGACCCGGCACCGGAGGGCCCTTCGGCTGAGCCCTGGGTGGACCCCTCCGCCGCCCCGCCGCCATTGCCGCCCGGGCCGGCGCTGCCCTCCGGGGTGCCGGTTCCACCGCCCCCGTCGCCCTGGGCGGGGCGGATCTCCACGGTGACCCGCACCGCCCGCGGACCGCCCGCCAGGACGATGCCCTCCGGCACGGCCAACGGCACCTCCCGGGTGACCGTCTCGTCCAGGCCGCCGATGTCCACCGGTTCGGTCTGGAGGAACTCCAGGTCCTGCAGCAGCCGTTCCTCCCGGGCCCGCACCGTGACCTCGGCGGGTTCGATGGTGATGTTCCCGATCTCGAACCCCTCGGCCGGCGTCCCCGCCAGGCGCGCCTGCACCGGCACCGTCTTGCGCGGCATGAAGACCACGGGCACCGTGACCTGGACCGTCAGGGGCTCCAGGACCAGGGCCTGGGGATAGGCCGCCTCCACCGGGCGGCCCGAGGCGTCCACCGGGACCAGGGTGACCGAGTGGGCGATGGTGCTCTGGATGCCGCCCACCGGCACCGACGCCACCACCCGGGCCACCCGTTCCACCAGGCTGCGGGCGCCGCTGACGGTCACCTGTTCCACCGAGACCGCCGGGTTCTCGATGATATAATCCGGCGCCGGCTCCCCGTTTAGCTGCAGTTCAACGGGGACCGTCTTCTCCATGCGCTGTTCGATCCGCACCGTCACGTACTGGGGGCTGACCCGCACGACCCGCAGGCGGCCGCGGGCGGGGATCACCGTCACCGGCCGGGTCGCCTCCCCCGGTCCCACCCCGCTGACGTCCACCGTCACCCGGGCGTCGCGCCCGCTCAGGTCCTCCAGGAACTCCTGGGGCCCGCTCAGGGTGACGTCCACGGCGTGGGGTTCGAGGGAGAGGACGGCCAGCCCGGGGTCCAGGCCCTCGGGCACCACCTCGACATCGTACACCGTCCGCGCCTGGTCGGGGTTCTGGCTGCTCATGACGCCGAACCACAGGATGATGGCCAGGATGACGGACAGGATCTTGAGCCGGGTCTCGTTCTCGAACAGCCGCTCCATCAGGACGACCCCCGCATCCAGGGCAGCAGCGACGGCGTCTCCTCCGGCGCCAGCAAGGACGTCAACAGCTCCTTCAGCGTCGCCTCATCCAGGTTGCGGATCAGCTTGCCGCCCTGGGCCAGGGAGACGCGGCCCGTCTCCTCCGACACCACGATGGCCACGGCGTCGGAGTGCTCGCTGATCCCGAGGGCCGCCCGGTGGCGGCTGCCCAGCTCGGGCCCGGGCCCCGCCTCCTCCGTCAGCGGCAGGAAGGTGCCGGCGGCCATCACCCGGTTGCCGCGGATGATCACCGCCCCGTCGTGCAGCGGCGTGTTGGGGATGAACACGTTGACCAGGAAGGGCGCAGAGACGATCCCGTCGATGATGATCCCCGTCTCGATGATCTCGTTGAGGCCCGTCTCCCGCTCGATCACCACGATGGCGCCGACCTTGTTGCGGGACAGCTGTTCGACCGCCCGCACCACCTCGTCGATCATGCGGGCCACGTCCTGCTGGGGCAGCGCGAAGAGCGGGCGGGCGAAGAAGCGGCCGCGGCCCAGCTGCTCCAGGGCGCGGCGCAGCTCGGGCTGGAACACGATGGGCAGCGCCACGATCAGGGCCAGCTGGGCCTGGCGCAGCAGCCAGTGGATGGTGTCGAGCCGCAGCCACCCACTGACGCTGGTGAAGACGACGAGCACCAAGATGCCACTCAGGATGGCGACGGCCCGCGTGCCGCGGATCAGCAGGAAGAACCGGTAGAACAGGTAGGCGACCAGGGCGATGTCCACCAGGGAGATCAGCCAGTCGACCCAGGTCAT
>DATCLH010000114.1:0-2918 GCA_036564035.1 Thermaerobacter sp. | reverse complement strand
CGCGGGCCTTGACCGATCACCGCCGAGGAGGGACGGCCATGCCCCAAATGGCCCAGCACCAGGCGGCCGAACTGTGGGAGCTCTGCCGCGACCATGCCGTGGCCGGGGCGAAGCTGCGGGCCCTGGCCTCCTGTTGCCAGGACGCCTCCCTGCGGCAGACCCTGGAGCGGCATGCCGGTGAGTTCCAGCAGGCGGCCCAGCGGCTGATGGGCTTCCTGCAGGATCAGGGAGCCTACGGCACCTACGGCGCCTACGGCCAGCACGGCCAGGCGGGCCAGCACGGCCAGGCCGGCACCTGGCAGTGGACGGCCTCGACGGCGTGGCAGTCGCCCTACCAGGCCCAGTGGCAGGCCGGTGGCGCGGCCGGCGCGGGCGCGGCCTGGAACGCCCAGCCCTACGGCCACGGGGTGAACCAGGTCTTCGGCGCCGCGGGCGCCCAGGGCCAGCCCCTGGACATCGCCCTGGCGTCCGACTGCCTGCGCATGTGCAAGACCTTCGCCGTCCAGTGCATCTGGGGCGCCACCGAGTGCAGCGAGCCGGCCCGCTCGTACCTGCACCAGCTGGCCGGCGAGCACCTGCGCATGGCGATGGACCACTATCACTGGCTGGAGCGGCACCAGGTCTACGCCTCGCCGCGGATCGACCAGCAGGCGGTCCAGGAGTACACCCACAAGCTGCAGCAGCTCATGCAGGTGGGGCAGGCCGTGGCGGCCCAGGGGCTGGCGCCGGCCAACCGGGCCTTCGCCCCGGCGGGTGCGGCCGGAGCCGGCGCCGGCACGGTGAACCAGGCGCCCTACGCCTACGGGACGAACCCGGCCGGTTCCGGCTACAGCCACCAGGGCCACCCTGCGGCCTACGCCGGCGGCCGGCATGATGCCTACGCCGCCTCGGCGGCTTACGCCCGGACCTGACGGGGTATCTCCGGAGACCGTCCGGGCGAGCCGGCCCTGGGCCGGCGCCGGGGTGCGGCTGCGGGCCGGACCGGAAGGCGGCGCCCGGCCCCACCGGCCGTAGGCATCCGAGCGGTTGTAAGCATCAGCGGGGCAACGCGGGGCAAAAGGGGCGGGCCTTGGGGCCCGCCCCGCTCCGCGTGGGGTTTCAGAAGAACAGGCCGTTGACGATGAGCAGCGTCACCAGACCCGTCAGCCAGCCGAGGGTCGAGGGAACCGACCAGGTGAGGATCTGGGTCTTCACGTCGGTGATGCCCAGGGTGCGGTTGATCACCCAGAAGTAGCTGTCGTTGAAGTAGGAGAAGACCATGGACCCCACGGCCGCCGCCTGGGCCGCCATGACCGGCGCCACGTCCAGCGAGGCCAGGATCGGCGCGGTGATGGAGGCGGCGGTCACCATGGCCACTGTGCCGCTGCCCTGGACCAGCCGCACCAGCGTGGCGACCAGAAAGGGAAGCAGCAGGGGCGGCAGGGACATCTGGGCGATCTGCTGGGCGATGAAGTCGCCCGTGCCGCTGGCCCGCAGCACGTTGCCCAGCGCGCCGCCCGCGCCGGTCACCAGGATGATGATGCCGGCCGACGCCACGCCCTCCTCGACCCGGCGGAGGACGTCCTCCCGCGGCGCACGCCCCATCAGGCCGTACACCGCCAGCAGCAGGCCGATGGCCACGGCGATCACCGGGTTGCCCAGGAAGATCAGATAGTTCGCCACGGGCCCCTGGGCGCCCACCGCCGACAGGGTGGTATTCAGGAAGATCAACAACACCGGTACCACGATGGGTGCGAAGGCCCGCCAGGCGCTGGGCAGCTCGGCCTCGCCGCCGGCGCCGCCCGCCGGCCCCGTGGCGACCCCGCCGGCCCAGCCCGCCGCGCCGGTGCCCGCCGTCACGGCCGCATCGGAGCCGCCGGTGATGGGCGGCAAGGCGGCGGCCGCAGAGGCGGACCCGGCCGCGCCCTGCCGCGCCACGCCGGTCTCCACGGTGATGCCCCGGGCGGCCGCCCACCGGCCGAGCCAGCGGGCGTAGAGCATGGTCACGACGTAGACGGGGATGGCGATCACCAGCCCCCAGAAAATCATCAGGCCCAGGTCGACGCCGAAGGTGCCCGCCGCGGCCAGCGGACCCGGCGTCGGCGGCACCAGGTGGTGGGTCGCCATCAGGCCCGCCGCCAGGGCGACGCCCAGGCCCACGGCCGGCTTGCCGGCCTCCCGGGCCAGCGCCCGCGCCAGGGGCGAGAGGATCACGAACCCCGAATCACAGAAGATCGGGATCGACACCACGGCGCCGGTCGCCCCCAGCGCCCACTCCTCGCGCCCGCGCCCGAACAGCCGCAGGAAGGTCAGGGCCATGCGCTGGGCCGCGCCGGTCACCTCCAGGATGCGCCCCAGCATCACGCCGAAGCCGATGACGATGCCGATGCTGGCCAGGGTGTTGCCGAAGCCCTGGGTGATGGCCTGGGCCAGGTCGGCCGGTGCCATCCCGCCCACCAGCCCCGTCAGGGCCGCGGCGGCGATCAGCGCCAGGAAGGTGTGGATCTTGGTCCGCAGGACCATGAAGATCAGAACGGCCACGCCCAAGACCAGTCCCAGCACCATCTGGGTTCCGTCTGCATGCATGCCGCGTCACGCTCCCCTCTCGGCGGACGCCGGTTCCTCCGAACGGGACGAACCGGCCCCGTGGTCTGCCGCTGGCTGCCCGGCGTGTCGCCCGGCCGCACTCGTACGCGCGGCCCGCAGCCCGGCCAGCCGGCCGGCCGCCAGCATGGCCCGCTTCATGCTCACGGCACTGGCCTTGCCGGTGCCGGCGATGTCGAAGGCGGTGCCGTGGTCGACCGACGTACAGATGATCGGCAGGCCCAGGGCCACGCTGCCGGCGATCGAGCCAGGGTGACGGGCGAGGCCTGCCGGCGTTGGGGCCGACGGTCCGTCCGGGACGCGCCGTCCGGGAGGTCCAGCGCTGGGGCCGTACG
>DATCLH010000113.1:0-3181 GCA_036564035.1 Thermaerobacter sp. | reverse complement strand
GGCCGAGGCGGACCGCAGCTTCCCCGGGCTGGTCAAGGGGATCTACTATGGGCGCGGAAACTATAACCAGGACTTGGGGCCGCGGACCCTGCTGATCGAGGTGGGGGCCCACACCAACAGCCGCATCCGGGCGGAGCGCGGGGCGGCCATGTTCGCCACGGTGCTCGACCGCACCCTGGCCCGGCGGCCCCGCTAGCCGGCCGGGCGCCGGCCGCGGCCCCCTGGCCGGTCACGTCCCCTTCGCCGGCCGGGCCCCCTCCCCGAAGGGACGGCGAGGGAACGGCGACGGCGCCGGTGCCGGCGGGCGCGGCCTCCAGCCCCTCCCGCCGGCGGGCACGGCCTCTAGCCCCTTCGGCCGGCAGGCACGGCCTCCAGCCCTTTCCGCCGCCGGGCCGGCCGCCGGCGGGCCGGCCGGCGATGGACCGGCCGGCGATGGGGCGGCTGCCGATGGACCGGCCGGCGACCGGGCAGGGTTCCACCACAGGTCCAGGGTGCCATACCCTGGCGTGGACGGGGGTGGGTGACGGGATGAACGGCGGCGGTTTCGGCCCCTTGGGCGTCGCCCTGGGTGGCGGGGGCCTGCGGGGCCTGGCCCACGTGGGCGTGCTGCGGGCGCTGCAGGAGGCCGGGTACTCGCCGGACATCGTCACCGGCACGTCCAGCGGCGCCATCCTGGCCGCCCTCTGGGCATGCGGCTGGACCCCGGCCCAGATGGAGGACGTGGCCCGGCGCCTGCGGTCGGCGGAACTGTACGATTCCAACCTGACCTGGGGTTCGGCCCTGGCCATGCTGGCCCAGGTGCTGGGGCTGCGCTGGCGGCCGCGCCGGCCCGTGCCCCAGGGCATGATCCAGGGGCAGAAGCTGGAGCGCCTGGTGGGGCTGTGGACCCGGGGCATCCGGCTGGAGCAGCTGGAGCGGCCGGTGGCCATCATGGCCGCCGACGTGCGCTCGGGCCGCGCCGCCGTCTTCTGCCCGCCGGCCTACCGGGAGCGGGTGGAACGGGCCATGCCGGGGGCCATCGTGCTGGACAAGGGCCCGCTGGCTGCCGCCGTGCGGGCCAGCATCGCCATCCCGGGGATCTTCGAGCCCAAGCGCCTGGGACCTTACGTGCTGGTCGACGGCGCCGTCAAGGACAAGGTGCCGGCCGAAGCGGCGCGGGCGCTGGGCGCCCGGGTGGTCCTGGCCGTCGACGTCTCGGTCCGCCAGCGCCGGGAACCGACGGGCCTGCTGGACTTCCTGGGGCAGGCCTTCGACCTGATGGCCCGGGACCTGGCCGCCTTCAAGCTGGAGCGCTTCGCCGACCTGGTGCTCCAGCCCGACCTGCCTGACGTGGCCTTGACCGACCTGGATCGGGTGCCGGAGTGCATCGAGGCCGGCGCCCGCGCCCTCAAGGAGGCGCTGGACGACCTGCAGCGCCTGCTCCACCCCGCCACCGGCGAGGCGGCCTCGGGCGAAGCCCTCACGTGAAGGACCGCCTGCCCTGCTCCATCCTCGGCGAGCCGTCCTCCACCGCACCGGCCGTTCCGGCCGGGCCCCTTGCCGCCGGCCTCCTGCCGGGGCGGGGGGCCTGCGCGGGCGGTCGCCTTCTACCGTCTCCTTCTACCCTTGAAGACCGTCGTCGACCCTGATGGGCCGTCTTCCATCCCTGAGGGGCCGTCTTCTACCCCCGCCTCCCCCCGCATAGCCTAGCCTGGGCCGGTCCCCTCCGGCGCTGCGGCGCCCCGTCCCCGGGCCGTGGTGCCTCCCGGGCGGCCGGCCCACCGGACCCGCGAGGGGGTGGGCCCATGGACGGTCCAGGCCGGGGCTCGCTACGGCCCGGAGGTCGTCCTGGGGAGGAGCAGCGCCCGCCCGCCGGCGATCCCCGGGCGACGACCTCGCCGTCGCAGCGGCGCGACCCGGGGACCGGGCCGGCGGGCGAGCCCGGAGGCCGCCGCTGGCTGCCGGGGAGGATGCCCGGCTTCCGGTGGCCGCCCGCCCGGGCTGCCGGCCACGGCCCGGGGCCGGCACCGGCCGGTTCGTCCGAGGAGGGGGGCGTTGCTGCCCGTCGCCTGCCGTCCCGGCGAGGCCGGCAGCCGGTGCCGGGGGCCGGGCGCCGCTGGCCACGGTGGCTCCTGGGCGGTCTCGTCCTGGCCGGCGCCCTGCTCTGGGTCGGAGGACACCAGGCGGGGGGCGGGGTGGCGGGCGGCGGCCCCGTCTGCGGCGAGCGGGAAGGCGCCCGCACGTCCTACTGGCGGTTCGCCCGCTGGTGGGCGTCGGTAGCCGGGCTGGCCCTGCAGGGGGGCCGGCCGGTGGCGGCGGCCGGCGACGTCCTGATCGTCATCGACATCGACAAGCGGCAGCTGACCGTCTACCGCAACGGCCGGCCGGTCAAGACCTTCCCCGTGGCCGCGGGGCGGCCCGGGGAGCCGTCCCCGGTGGGGGAGTGGCGGGTGACCGACATCGCCCACTGGCCGGGCGGCCCCTTCGGTGCCCGCTGGTTCGGCCTCAGCGCCCCCTGGGGGTCGTACGGCATCCACGGCACCAATAACCCCGGCTCCATCGGCACCTACGCCAGCCTGGGCTGCATCCGCATGTTCAACGAGGACGTGATGACCCTGGACGACCTGGTCCAGGTGGGGACGCCGGTCAAGATCACCGGCACCACGGAGGTCTACTACCGGCTGCCCGTGTACCGGCGGGGGGACGTGGGCCAGGACGTGGTCCTGCTCCAGCTGGCCCTGCGGGCCGCGGGGTTCGACCCCGGGGTGGCCGACGGCGTCTACGGCGGCGGAACCGAGCGCGCCGTGGCCGAGGCCGAGGCGTGGTTCGGTCTCGATCCCGACGGCGTGGCGGACGCCGCCTTGCAGCGCCTGGTGGGCTTCCGGCCTTGAAGGGCCGGTCTGACGGCACCGGGCAGGACGGGGGGAGCGGCCATGGCACGGTCAGGGCGGACGAACCGGCGGGACCCGGCGCCAGGGGGCCCGCCCGCGGGGCGGCAGCGGTGGCAGCGGGTGGCCCTGGTGGTCGGGGCCGCCGCCCTGCTGATGGTGGCGGCCGGCGCCTTCGCCCTGTGGCGCCAGCGCCAGGGCGATCCCTGGGCCCGGTACCGGCCGGTTCCCCTGGACCCGCAGAAGACCTACGAGCTGGTCCTGTGGGAGACCGAGCTGCCGGTGGCCGTGCTGCCGGACCCCTTGCGGCTGCC
>DATCLH010000112.1:0-2016 GCA_036564035.1 Thermaerobacter sp. | reverse complement strand
CGGCGAACACCAGGCAGCGGTAGCCATCCCACTTGACCTCGAAGCGGTAGTCCGGGGACGAGAAGGGTCCCGGGGCCCGGCGGGCCAGCATGGGGGCCAGTCGCCCGGGGCGCCACAGTTCGTCCCAGTTGCGGGGAAGGGGCGGCCCGCCCGCCGTCACCGCCGGCCCTCCCCCTGGGGCGCCTGGCCGGGGCCTCCGCCGCCGGCAAGGCCGGTTCCCACCGGGGCTCCTTCGCCGCGCCGCGGCCACAGGTCGCCTGGCGCCGGCGACGGCACCCGATCTCCCGCCAAACCCTGCTCCCCCTCGCGGTCCGGGCCTTCCCCGGCCCGCGGCGCAGGCGAGTCCCCGTCGAGCCGTTCCAGGCTGGCCCGCAGGGCTTCCATCAGGTCCAGGACCGGGGCGGGTTCCGGCGGGGTGACCACGGCCTCCTGGCCGGCCAGCTTGCGCTGGACCACCGCCAGCAACGCCTCCCGGTACCGGTCGTGGTATCGCCCGGGATCGAAGGGCGCCGTCAGGCGGTCGATCAGGTGGAGGGCCAGCTCCAGCTCCCGGTCGGCGGTCCCATCGGCCGTCCGGGGACCGGGACCTGGGGGATCACCGGGCGTCGCGGGGGTGGCGGCAGTGGCGGCCCCGGGCCTGGCGGCGGGGCCGGCCAGCGGGATGGCCGCGCCGTCGCCGGCCCGGACGCCGGCCGGGCGGAACCCGGGCGCCGCTCCGGCGCCGTAGGTGCCGTTGGACCAGGTGGGGGTGCCGTTGCCGCCGGCGGGGCGTGGACCGGCCGCCGCCCCGCGGGCCGCCCGGGCGGGAACGGGTTCCGGGGCCCCCAGGGCGGCGAAGGCCGGCAGGGCTTCCAGCGGCCGGATCTCATCGGGGTAGGCCATGGCCACCAGGGCCAGGGCCTGGTGGCGATAGGTGCGCAGGCAGGCCAGGGTTTCCTTATTGCGCAAGGCGACCCGGGCCACCGCCACGCAGCGGCGGATGTCCATGGCCCTTCGCAACAGGCGATAGGCCTTCTCCCCGCCCTCGGCGGGCTCCAGGTAATAGGTGCGCTGGAAGTAGATCGGGTCGATCTCCTCGCCCCGGACGAAGTCCAGGATCTCCACGGCCCGGGCTGTCGGCAGGGGCAGGTTGGCCAGGTCCTCCTCTTCGATCAGGACGAACCGGTCCGGCGCGTACTCGTATCCCCGCGCCAGCTCCTCGGGCTGGACCTCCACGTCGCAGCGCGGGCACCAGCGACGGTAGCGGATGGGCGTGCCGCAGCGCCGGTGCAGCTGGCGGAAGTGCACCGCCCGTTCCTCCACCGCCAGGTACATGCGCACCGGGATGTTGACCAGGCCGAAGCTGATCACGCCGCGCCAGAGGCTGCGCACCGGCGGCCCCTCCCTCCGTTCCGGCCGGCCTCCGGCCGCCGCCGGTCAATCCAGGGGCGCGCTCTCGTCCCCGATGACGCCGGCCGACCAGGAGGTGCGGCCGGTGGGGCTCGGCGTGGCGGCCGGGTTCGTCCCCAGGCCGGCCGTCCCCGGGCTGCCCGGGGTCCCGGTCATGCCGGGCCGTGGCGTAGCGCCGGCGGCCCCCCGGGTCCCCCCGGCACCGGCGGCCGTCGCCGCGGCGGTGGCGCCGTTGGCCGCGCCGGCCGTCACGCCGTCCCGGGCGTTCCACAGGCGGCGCACCCGGTCGAGCACCTCGGGCGCGGCGTCGATCACCCGGTCGAGGAAGGCCCCCTCCGCCACGGGCAGCAGGCGCACCCGTCCCTGGCCGACCACCAGGAAGCCCACCGGCTGGACGCTGACCCCGGCGCCGCTGCCGCCGGCAAAGGGCCAGGCGGCACCGCCGGCCTCGGTCCGGCGCGGTTCCCGGCCGTACTCGCCGCCTCCGGCCACGAACCCCACGGACACCCGGGAGACCGGCACGATGACCGTGCCGTCCTGGGCCTCCACCGCGTCGCCGACCACGGTGTTCACGTCGACCATCTGCTTGAGGCTCTCCATGGCCGTCTGCATCAAACCCTGAATGGG
>DATCLH010000111.1:0-9011 GCA_036564035.1 Thermaerobacter sp. | reverse complement strand
GCGGTGGCGGGCGCGGGGAGCCGGCCGAGGGCGCCGGGGCCGGTGATGGAGGCCCCGTCCCCGTGGCGATCGCCGTGGCCGAGGAGGGGACGGTGACCCAGCCGGTGGAACTGGCCGGCCGCGTCCGGGCCCGATCCGAGGTGGCTGTCCGCCCCCAGGCGGCGGGGATGATCACCGCCGTCCACGTGAAGGTCGGCGACCGGGTGAAGGCCGGCCAGGTGCTGGTGGAGATCGACCCGGCGGCCGCTCAGGCCCAGTTGCGCCAGGCCGAGGCCGCCCTGGAGGCGGCCCGGGCCGCGGCCCGCCAGGCGGAGAAGGGCGGCCGGCTGCAGGTCCTGCAGGCCGACGCCGAGCTGCGCCAGGCGGAGCTGGCACGGAAGGGGGCCGCCGCCCAGCTGGATGGAGCGCGCCAGACCCTGGCCACCCTGGAGCGGCAGTGGCAGGCCCTGGGCTGCGCCGCCGGCGCCGGGGCCGGGACCCCGGCGCCGGCGGCGCCCGGCGGGACCACCCCCGCCACGGGCCCTGGCGGCGGTCTGCCGGGGGCGGGCGCGGCGGAGCCTGGGACCGGCAGCGCCGGCTGCGCCCAGCTGGCCGCGTCCCTGGCGGAGGCCCGGGCCGCCGTGCGCCAGGCCGAGTTCAACCTCCAGGCGGCGGACGTGCGTCTTGACGCCGCGCGCCAGGCCCGCGACCTGGCGGCGGGCGGCGACCCGGCGGCGGCCGCCCGGGCGCAAGTGGAGCAGGCCGAGGCGGCGGTGGCCCTGGCCCGGCGCCAGCTGGAGCTGACCCGGGTGACGGCCCCGGTGGCCGGCGTGGTGGCCCAGGTCAAGGCCCAGGTGGGCACCCTGGCCTCGCCCCAGGCCGTGGACCCGCTGGTCGTCCTGGTGGAACCGGGACCCGTCCAGGTGGAGGCCGACCTGCCCCCGGGCCTCTACGACGCCCTGGCCGCCGGGGACCCCGCCGAGGTCCAGGTGGGGTCGACCACCTGGAAGGGGCGGGTGACCGGCAAGACGCTGGTGCCGGACCTGCGCACGGGGGCCTACACGGTCACCGTGGAGCTGCTGCCCCAGGAGGGCGTCGACTGGCCCGTCTCGGGCCAGCCGGCCACCCTGCGGTTCACGCCCACCGGCGGCGCCCGGGGCGTGGTGGTGCCGGTGGACGCCCTGCAGGAGGGAGACGAACCCGGCCGGGGCGTGGTCTTCGTCGTCGAGGGCGGCCGGGCCGAGCGGCGGGAGGTGCGCTACGGCACCGTGACCGCGGAGCAGGCCCTGATCCTGGAGGGGCTGCGGGCGGGTGAGCAGGTGGTCACCCGGGGCGCGGCCGGTCTGGCCGGCGGCGAGCAGGTCCAGGTCGTGGAAGAGGGCGGTCGGCCGTGAGCATCGCCCGCTTCTCCGTCCGCCGGCCCGTCTTCGTCACCGTCCTGGTGATCGCCCTGGTCCTCCTCGGCGCCTTCCTCCTGCCGGCCATGCCGGTGGACCTCCTCCCCCAGCTGGAGCTGCCCGTGGTCGTCGTGGCCACCTCCTACCCCGGCGCCGCGCCGGCGGAGCTGGAAGCCCGCGTGGTCGAACCGCTGGAGCAGGCCGTCAGCACGATCAACGGGGTCAAGGGCGTCCGCTCCATCGCCCAGCCCGGCTCGGCCCTGGTGATCCTGGAGCTGGACTGGGGGACGGACCTGGACTTCACCGTGCTGGAGGTGCAGAAGCGCATCGACGCGGTGCGCGGCGTCCTGCCCGAGGACGCCGGCAGCCCGCGGGTGCTGACCCTGGACCCGTCGGCCGAGCCCGTGGTCATCGTCGGCGTCACCGGCGACCTGCCGGCGGCCCAGCTGCAGTCCCTGGCGGAGGACCGCATCGCCCCTGCCCTGGAGCAGGTGGAGGGGGTGGCTTCCGTCGGCGTGGTGGGACTGCGCCACCGGGAGGTGCGGGTGGTCCTGGACCCGGCGCGGATGGAAGCCTACGGCTTGAGCCCGGCTCTGGTGGCCCGGGCCCTGGGCGGCGGGGCCAGCCTGGCGACCGCCGGGTCTGTGGACCGGGGCCGGGCCGCCCTGTCGGTGCGGCTGGACGCCCAGTACGCCAGCGCCCAGGACGTGGCGCAGGCGGTCGTCACCACGCCGGCGGGGGCGGCGGTGCGCATCGCCGACATCGCCAGGGTGGAGGAGACCCTGGCCGATCCCTCCCAGCTGGCCTACCTGGACGGCAAGCCCGTGGTCCAGCTCCAGGTGCTCAAGGCCACCGACGGCAACACCCTGGCCGTCTCCCGCGGCGTCCGCCAGGCCCTGGAGCGGCTGGCACCCCAGCTGCCGCCCGGGGTGGAGCTGCGCCCCATCCTCGACCAGGGGGACTTCATCGAGGAGTCGGTGCGCACCGTGGCCGAGCACGGCCTCCTGGGCGGCCTGATCGCCGTGGCGGTGCTGTACCTGTTCCTCGGCAACTGGCGCACCACCCTGGTGGTCGGCCTGATGCTGCCGGTGTCCGTGGTGGGCTCCTTCGCCATGCTGGCCGCCGCCGGCCAGACCCTGAACATCGTCTCCCTGGGCGGGCTGCTCATTGGCATCGGCTCGCTGGTCGACTTCGCCATCGTCGTCATCGAGAGCATCCACCGCTACCGGATGCGGGGCACGCCGCCCCTGGAGGGGGCCGAGCAGGGCACGGCCGAGGTGGCGGCGGCGGTGACGGCCTCGGCCATCGCCCAGGGGGCCGTGTTCTTCCCCATGATGTTGACGGGCGGGCTGGCGGCGGAGCTCTTCACGCCCCTGGCGCTGGCGGTGATCTTCTCCCACGCCGCCGCCCTGTTCGGGTCCGTCACCTTCGTCCCCATGCTGGCGGGCCGGGTGCTGGGCGCCCACTACGAGCCGTCCCGGCTCCTTCGGGGCTTTCACCGGGCCGTCGAGGGGCTGGAGCGCCTCTATCGCCGGCTGCTGGCCGCCAGCCTGCGCCGGCGCGACCTGGTGATGGCGGTGGCGCTGGCGGCTTTCGTGGCCAGCCTGGCGGCCACCCCGTGGCTGGGGTCCGAGTTCCTGCCCCAGGCGGACAGCGGCCAGATCCAGGTGACGGTGCGGACGCCGCCGGGGACCCGGCTGGAAGAGACGGCGGCGGTGGCGCGCCGGGTCGAGGCGCTCCTGATGGACATCCCCGAGGCCGATCGGGTGGTGACCACCGTCGGGGCCGCCGGCGGCGGGTTCAGCACGGCCGCCGCGGCGACCAACGAGGCGACGGTGACGGCCGTCCTGGTTCCCGTCGGGGAACGGGACCGGTCGGTGTTCGAGGTCCTGCGCTGGCTGGAGCCCCGGCTGGCCACCATCCCCGGCGCCGAGATCCAGGCGACGGTGGCGTCGTCGGTGATGGCCGGCGGTCTGAGCCAGCTGGAGGTCCAGGTGGCCGGGGACGATCCGGAGCTTCTGGCCCGCATGGCGGACCGGGTGGTGGAACGGGCCCGGCAGCTGCCGGGCGTGGCGGCCGCGGACAACAGCCTGCGGGAAACCCGGCCCGAGGTGGTCGTCCGCCCCGACCGGGACGCCCTGGCCCGGGCGGGCCTGTCGGTCCAGGAGGTGGAGGTCGCCCTGCGGGCCGCCCTGGACGGGATGACGGTGGCGCGGGTGCGCACGGGCAGCGACCAGTGGGACGTGCGGATGATGCTGCCGGAGGGCGCGAGGCCCCAGTACGGGGCCCTGGAGGACCTGCCGCTGCGCTCGGCCGCGGGCCGGATCGTCCGCCTGGGCGACGTGGCCCAGGTGGCGGTGGAACGGGCCCCGCTGGCCATCACCCGGCAGGACGGCCGGCGGCAGGTGATCGTGGCGGTGCACCTGGACGGCAGCCGTCCCCTGGGGGAGGTCTCGGCCGAGCTGCGCCGGGTGCTGGGCGGCATGGACTGGCCGGCCGGCATGACGTGGGAGGTGGCCGGCGAGGCGGAGCGGATGAACGAGACCTTCCGCTCCCTGGGGCTGTCCATCGTCCTGGCCATCCTGCTGGTCTACCTGATCATGGCGGCCCAGTTCGAATCCTTCTTCCACCCCCTGGTCATCCTGTTCTGCCTGCCGCCGACGGTGGTGGGGGCGGTGGCCGGGCTCGCCCTGCACCGGGTCCCCATCGGGGTGACGGCCCTGTTGGGCTTCCTGATGCTGATCGGCGTGGTGATGAACAACGCCATCGTCCTCGTCGACTACACCAACGTGCTGCGCCGGCGGGGGCTGGCGCGGGACGAGGCCCTGTTGCAGGCCGGTCCCGTGCGGCTCCGGCCGATCCTCATGACGATGCTGACCACCAACCTGGGGCTCGTGCCCTTCGCCTACCTGACGGGGGCGTCCTCGGAGCTGCTGCGGCCCCTGGCGGTGGTGGTGATCTACGGGCTGTTGATGTCCACCCTGGTCACCCTGGTGCTGGTGCCGGTGGCCTACAGCCTGCTGGACGACGCCCTGCGCCGGCTGGGCCGGTTCCTCCGGCGGGAAGGAGCCCCGGTGGCGCCGGGCGGCGAGACGGGGCTGGCCGAGGCCGGCCGGTAGGCTCGGGACCGGCGGGGCGGGGTGTGCCGGCCGTCACCCGGATTGAGCCGTCGTCCGGATCAGGAAAAGGGGGCGCCCCTCGGGGCGCCCCCGCCCTTGCGCCTGCGGTTCAGGCACCGGCAGCTCACACGCCCATCATGTTGTAGCCCGCGTCGACGAAGAGGACCTCCCCGGTGATCCGGGCCGCCAGGTCGCTGGCCAGGAAGAGGGCGGCGTGGGCCACGTCCTCCTGGGTGATGCTGGTCTTCATCGCCGAACGCTCGGCGTGGGTCTTGATAAAGTCCGTCAGGTTGCGGACGCCGCGGGCGGCCAGGGTGTTGATCGGGCCGGCGGAGATGGCGTTGACCCGGATGCCCTGGGGCCCCAGGTCGGCCGCCAGGTAGCGGACGCAGGCCTCCAGGGCGGCCTTGGCCACGCCCATCACGTTGTAGTTGGGCACCGCCTTCTGGGCGCCGTAGTAGGTCATCGTCAGGATCGCGCCGCCGGCGGTCATCAGGGGACGCGCCGCGCGGGCCAGGGCGACCAGGGAGTAGGCGCTGATGTCCAGGGCGACCCGGAAGTCGTCCCGCGTCGTCTCCACGAAGGGATTCTCCAGGGCCTCCTTGGGGGCATAGGCCAGGCTGTGGACCAGCACGTCCAGCCGGTCCCAGCGGCCGGCCACGGTGGCGAAGGCCCGCTGGATCTGGCCGTCGTCGCTGACGTCGCATTCCAGCAGCAGCGGTTCCTGCCGCAGCTCCGGAACCAGCTTCAGCACCCGTTCGCCGAGCCGCTCGTTCTGATAGGCGATGGCCAGCTCGGCGCCTGCCGCGTCCAGGGCCCGGGCGATGGCCCAGGCAATGCTGTTCTTGTTGGCGACCCCGAAGACCAGGGCTCGCTTGCCTGCCAGAAGGCCGGCGGGGATGGTTGCCGCCACGCTCGTCACCCTTTCTCGAGAGAGGGGCTGCCTGTTCGGTAGAGGGACTGCCTGCTCGCGCCTTCTCCGTGCCTTCGCCAGGGCCGGAGGCCCGGCCTAGCCGGTGGTGGGCCGGCGGGGCGCCCGCGTCAGGAGGCGGGGGCCCTCCTCCTCGACGACGATCATCTCCTCGATGCTGTAGCCGCCGAGCCCGGGCACCCGCAGGGCCGGCTCGATGCAGAGGACCATCCCGGCCTCCAGCCGGTCGTCGACCCCGGGCATGAGCAGGGGCTCCTCCACGGTCTCCAGGCCGATGCCGTGGCCCAGCAAGGGGGCCAGCCGGCCAGCGAACCCGTAGCGTTCGGCGGCGCCGGCGGCGGCCGCCAGGAGGTCGGCCACCGCCGCCCCGGGCCGGCAGAGGGCCAGCACGGCCTCCAGGCACGCCTCCGTGGCCGCCGCCAGCCGCTCGAGTTCCGGCGTCACGGGCCGGACCAGGGCCGTGCGCAGCACGTCGAACTGGTAGGCGCTGCGGGCGCCGATGATATCGAAGGCGACCGGTTCCCCGGGACGAACCCGGCGCTCCGTAGCCTGGGGCCAGCGGAAGCTGAGCAGGGACCAGGCCCCGGTGTGGACCCGGAAGTAACGGACGAAGTCGGCGCCCGCCGCCAGGGCGGCGGCGGTCCCTGCGGCGCCCAGCTGTTGTTCGGTCAGCCCGGGCCGGAGCACCTCCAGGGCCGCGGCCAGGCCCACGTCGGCCACCTGGGCGGCGCGGGCCAGCAGGGCCTGTTCCTCCGGTTCCTTGATGCGGCGGGGCCGGCTAACCAGGGCGTCGGCGGGGACCCACTCCACCCCCGGCAGGGCCCGGGCGGCGGCGCGGAAGGCGGCCCAGGACCAGAGGTCCGACCCGGCGACGCCGATCCGGCCGGTAGCCAGACCGAGGCGCTGGAACCAGCCCGCCAGGGCTGCCCAATGGGCTGGGGTGATCTCCACCTGGTCGGCCACCACCGTCTCCGGCCGGGCTGCGTCGGCGATCAGCACCACGGGCCCCCGGCGGGGCACCACCAGCAGGGACTGGCCCCAGCCCTCATAGCCGGGCACGGCCGCGGCCGTCGGTGCCGGTGCCAGGTGGCCGCAGAGGAAGGCCACGGGGCCACCCCGCTCGTAAAACGCCCGGCCCACAGCCAGGACGGCGTCGAGGCCTTCCGCCGCCAGGGCCGACCGCAAGGCTTCCTGGCGGCGCCGGTAGACGGCGGCGTCCAAGACCGGCCGGTCGATGCCCGCCCCGCCGGCGCCCGCAGGCCGGTACGGCGGGAGATCGGCCGCCGGGGCAGGACCCGGCGGTGCCGGCGGTGCCGGCGGCTCCGGGGCTTGTCCCCGTTCGTCCGTCAACGGCGACACCTCGCTTCCGAGACCCTAGTTTGGCGTTCCGCGGCAGGAATCCCTGCCCGTGCCGGGGGGAGGGGCCGGCACCAGGGGCGACGGGCCTCCACAGGGGGCTCTGTGCAAGACGCCGGTCTGGGGGAGACGGGCCCTACGGGGGGCTCTGTGGGAGGGGCCGGTCTCAGGGGAGACCGGCCCGCGCCGGGGGCAGGGCGGGAGGGGGCGGCGCAGGGGAGACGGCCCCACCGGGGACAGGGCAGGAGGGGCCGGCGCAGGGGTGGCCGCAGCGCCCCCCGCGGCCGGGATGCCCGCGGCCCGGACGGGCGGGATCCGTCCGTGGGGCGTCCCGGGACGGCTCGGGGCTTGAGGCGGGGGAGGGGGAGGGGGATAATGGCGCCGTCGAGGTGAGCGCCATGCCGGGTTTGTTCGACCCCATCACCTTTCGCGGCCTGACCCTGCGCAATCGCATCGTCATGTCCCCCATGTGCCAGTACAGCGCCGGCACCGACGCCCGGGCCAACGATTGGCACTTCGTCCACTACGGCTCGCGGGCCGTCGGTGGCGTGGGACTCATCATCGTCGAGGCGACGGCGGTGGAGAGCCGGGGCCGGATCAGCGACGCCGACCTGGGACTCTACCGGGACGACCAGATCCCGCCCCTCGAGCGGATCGTCCAGTTCTGCCACAGCCATGGGGTGCCGGTGGGCATCCAGCTGGCCCACGCGGGCCGCAAGGCCTGGTCGCCCAACAAGGGCGCCGGCCCGGAGCCCGCGGTGGCCCCGTCGGCCATTCCCTTCGCCGAGGGGTGGCCCACCCCCCAGGAGCTGGGCGCCGGCGAGATCCCCCGCATCGTCGAGGCCTTCGCCGCGGCGGCCCGGCGGGCCCAGCGGGCCGGCTTCGACCTGATCGAGATCCACGCCGCCCACGGCTACCTGCTGAACCAGTTCCTCTCGCCCCTGAGCAACCGGCGCACCGATGCCTACGGCGGCGACCTCAAGGGCCGCATGCGGCTGCTGCTGGAGGTGGTGGAGGCCGTCCGGTCCGCCTGGCCCGAGGACCGGCCGCTGTGGGTGCGGCTCTCGGCGGTGGACTGGGCGCCGGGCGGCATCACCCTGGAGGACACCGTGGCGGTGGCCCAGGCCCTGCGGGAGCGGGGGGTCGACCTGGTCGACTGCAGCTCGGGCGGGGTCGTCGTGCCGCCGGAGCCCATCCCCCAGGGTCCCGGCTACCAGACGGCTTTCGCCGCCGAGGTGCGCCGCCGGGTGGGCGTGGCCACCGGCGCCGTCGGCCTGATCACCGAGCCTGCCCAGGCCGACCACGTGATCCGCACGGGCCAGGCGGACGTGGTCCTGCTGGCCCGCCAGCTGCTGCGGGAGCCGTACTGGCCCTTGCGGGCGGCGCGGGAGCTGGGCGTGGAGGTGGACTGGCCCCGCCAGTACCTGCGGGCCCGCCGTTGACGCCGGCCCGCCGCCAGCCGGGCCCCATCGTCCTCTGCGACGCGGCCCCGGCCGGCAGCCGGTCCTGGGGTTCCGTTCCATCCCCGTGGCCGCCGGAAGGGTGCGGCCGCGGGTGAGGGTCAGGGCTCGGCGAGGCCGTTGTTCGCCCTGCCAGCCCCTGCTAGAATGGTTGCGGACAACCGAATCCGCGTGACGGTCCAGGTGCCCCCACCCGGGGGAGAATAGGGAAGTCCGGTGCGAATCCGGCGCGGTCCCGCCACTGTGACCGGGGAGTCGTCGCCCCACGCGTGCCACTGCGGCCGCCGGCCCTGCGGGGTCCGGGCTGCGGGAAGGCCGGGCGGCGGCCAGGATCCGGGAGCCAGGAGACCTGCCTGGACCGTGTACGTACGCCTTCGGCGAAAGGAGGTACGTACCGGGTGCACCCTTGGAGGGGGACCTGAGCCCCGGCCTGCTGACGCCAAGGCCGGGGTTTTCACTTTCCGCATGTCTGCATCTCATGTCGGCATCTTTCGTGGAGAGGGGAATCGGCGATGATGGCATGGTGGTCTGAGCGCCGGGCGGGTCGAACCCGGCCCGGCCGGGGTCTCCGGCGGGGCCTCGGCCTGCTGGCGGCCCTATTGATCGTGGCCCTGGTGGTGGCCGGCTGCGGCGGGGGCGGCAGCCCGGCGCCGGCCGGGGAGCCGGGCGCGGGCGGCGCGCCGGCCGGTTCGTCCGGGGAGGGAGCGTCGGCCGCGGCACCCCAGACCCAGTACCCATACACCTTTACCGACGACGCCGGCCGCCAGGT
>DATCLH010000110.1:0-5831 GCA_036564035.1 Thermaerobacter sp. | reverse complement strand
GGCCACCCGCTCCAGGCTGCCCAGGAACTCCAGGTGGGACTCGGCCACCACCGTCACCACGCCGACGTCGGGCTCGGCGATGGAGGCCAGCCGGGCGATCTCGCCCAGACCCCGCATGGCCATCTCCAGCACGGCCACCTGGTGCCGCTCCTCCAGGTCCAGCAGGGTCAGGGGCAGGCCGATGTCGGTGTTGTAGTTGCCAGCCGTCTTGAGCACGGCGAACCGCTGTTCCAGCACGGCCGCCGCCATCTCCTTGGTGGTGGTCTTGCCCACGCTGCCCGTGATCCCCACCACCCGCAGGTCGGGCCGCCGGCGCCGGACCCACCGGGCCAGGTCGGCCAGGGCCTGGCGGGTGTCGGCCACCTCCACCACGGCCGTACCGGGCGGCGCGCCTTCGGGCAGGACCTCGGCCAGGGGCCGGGCGATGACGGCGCCCCGGGCACCCGCGCCCAGGGCGGCGGCCACGAACCAGTGGCCGTCCACCCGCTGGCCGGGCAGGGCGAAGAACAGGTTCCCCGCCGCCACCCGGCGGCTGTCGACGGCCCCCCCTTCCACCGTCACCCCGCCGTCACCGGCGACCAGCCGGCCCCCGGTAGCCGCCGCCACATCGGCCATGGCCAGTCGCATGCCCTCACCCCCTCGGCTCGCCGGTTCCACCACCGTAGCCCATGGCGGCCAGGGCCTCGGCCGCCACCTCCCGGTCGTCGAAGTGGATCGTGCGGTAGGCGAAGATCTGGTAGTCCTCGTGCCCCTTGCCCGCGATCAGCACCACGTCGCCCGGCCGGGCCAGCTCCAGGGCGCGGCGAATGGCGGCAGCCCGCTCCGTCACCCGCTCGTAGGCGGCCCCCGGCACCTGCCGGACGCCGGCCTCGATGTCGTCCAGGATCGCCTCCGGGTCTTCGCTGCGCGGGTTGTCGGAGGTCAGCACCGTGTAGTCCGCCAGGCGGGCGCTGATCGCCCCCATCTGGGGCCGCTTGCCCCGATCCCGGTCGCCGCCGCAGCCGAAGACGCAGATCACCCGCCCCTGCCCGGCCAGCTCCCGCACGCCCTTGAGGACGTTCTCCAGCCCGTCGGGCGTGTGGGCATAGTCGACGATGACGGCGAAGGGCTGGCCGCGGTCGATGCGCTCCAGCCGCCCGGGCACCGCCGGCAGGCTCTCCAGGCCCCGCGCCACCGTACCGGGATCCAGGCCCAGAGCCAGGCCGGCCCCCGCCGCCGCCAGGGCGTTGTAGACGTTGAACCGGCCCGTCAGCCGCAGGCGCACCGGCACCTCCCCCTGCCTGCTGACCAGGACGAACCGGATCCCCCCGGGGCCCACCTCCACCTCCCGGGCGGTGATGTCCGCCCGCTCGCGCAGGCCGTAGGTGATCACCGGCGCGCTGCTGCGGTCCGCCATGAACCGGCCCCAGGGGTCGTCGGCGTTGATCACCGCCGCCTTGGGCCCCGGCTTGGTGGTGCCGGGGATCTCGTTGCGCCCCAGCCTGACGAAGAGCCGGGCCTTGGCCGCGGCGTAGTCTTCCATGGAGGCGTGGAAGTCCAGGTGGTCCTGGGTGAGGTTGGTGAAGACCCCGATGTCGAAGGCGCAGCCGGCCACCCGCTGCAGCGACAGGGCATGGGACGAGACCTCCATCACCACGTGGGTCATCCCCTCGTCCCGCATGGCGGCCAGCAGCCGCTGCAGGTCCGCCGCCTCCGGGGTCGTCCGTTCCACCGGCAGGGAACGGCCGCCGATGATGTTGTGGACCGTGCCGATCAGCCCTGTCGGGTGGCCGCCCGCCTCCAGCACCCAGCGGATCAGGTGGGTGGTGGTCGTCTTGCCGTTGGTGCCCGTCACGCCGACCAGCACCAGGCGGCTGCTGGGGTGGCCGTAGAAGGCCGCGGCCAGGAGCCCGAGGGCCAGCCGGCTGGAGGGCACCTGGACGTAGGGCACGCCCTCCAGGGCCAGCGCCCGCTCCCCCACCACCGCCGCGGCGCCGCGGGCCACCGCCTCGTCGATGAAGGAGTGGCCGTCGTAGCGCAGCCCGCGGATGGCGACGAACAGGAAGCCGGGTTCCACCCGCCGGGAGTCGTAGGTGATCCCCGCCACGACCCGGTCGGCGGGGCCCGTCACGGTCTTGTCGGGCAAGACGGCGATCAAGTCCTTGAGCTTCACCATGGGCCCGTCTCCTTACCCTGCGGTTTTGCCCCTGGAACCCTGCGGCATTGCCCCCGGACGAACCGGCGGCACCGGGGCCGCGTCCAGCGCTGGGGCGGCCGGGGCCGCCGGTGCCGCACCGAAGTATAGCAACTCGCCCAGCCCCTGACACCCCCACGCCCCGGCGGTTCCGGTGCCCGTCGCGGCGGCAGGGCCGAGGCCCGGTTCCGGCGCCCATCCCGGCGGCATGGCCGATGCCCGGTCCTGGTCCCCATCGCGGCGGCGCTGTCCCACGCCCGGGGCAGTGCTCGTCGCGGCGGCGCTGTCCCACGCCCGGTCCCGGCGCCCCCGGGCGGCCTACGGCCGGCCGGGCCGCCGGCCCCTACGGCGCCGCCGGCTTCCGCAGGATCACCGTCACCTTGGAGCCGATGGGCACCCGGGATCCGGCCGCCGGCTGCTGCCCGGCCACCACGCCGTCCCGGTCGCCGCGGGCCTCCATCTGCAGGCCCGCCGCGGCCAGCCGCTCCGCCGCGTCGGCATAGCTCAGGCCGCCCAGGTCGGGCACTGTCACCCGGCCTTCCTCATCCTGGCGGTAGGCCGCCTCGGTATAGAGGATGATCGTGCTACCCTGTTCCAATTGCGCCCCCGCCGCCGGGAACTGGCCCACCACCCGCGGCCCGTTCCCCTCGAAGGTGACCTCGAAGCCGGCCGCCTGGGCCCGTTCCCGGGCCTCCTGGCGGGTCAGGTTCATCAAACTGGGCACCTGGCGCAGGCGGCGCGGGTCGACCCGCTCCTCCCGGGTGGGGGGCACGCCCAGGTACCGCAGTACGTCCCGCGCCACCGCCTGGAAGACCGGGGCCGCCACGTAACCGCCGTAGTAGATCCCCGACGGCTCGTCGATGGAGACGACGATGGCCAGGCGGGGCTCGGCCACGGGCACCAGGCCCGCGAAGGAGCCGATGTACTTCTGGACGACCCGGCCCCCTTCCACCTTGTTGGCCGTGCCCGTCTTGCCGCCCACGTTGTAGCCGGGGATCTTGGCCCGGCTGCCGGTGCCCTGTTCGACCACCCCGCGCATGAGCTCGCGGATGGTCCGGGCCGTCTCGGGCTTGATCACCTGGCGCCGCTCGGCGGGCTGGACCTCCTCCACCACCCGGCCCTCGGGGTCGAGCCAGGCCTGGGCCAGGTGCGGGGTCTGCCACACGCCGTCGTTGGCCACGGCCGCCACGGCGGCGGCCATCTGGATCGGCGTGGTCGTCAGGGTCTGGCCGAAGCCCATGATCGCCAGGTCCAGGGGCGTCGCCTGGTCCATGGGCGGCACGATGCCCGTCGCCTCACCGGGCAGGTCGATCCCCGTCAGCTGGCCGATGTGGAACCGGTCCAGGTACTGGTAGAACAGGGGCTTGCCCAGGGCCAGGGCCATCTTGCCGAACACCACGTTGGACGAGTGGGCGAACCCCTCCCGGAAGGGCACGGACCCCAGGCCCGCCTGGTTCCAGTTGGAGATGGTTTCGCCGCCCACCGTGAGGAAGCCGGGGTCGTCGACGATGGTGTCGGGGGTCACCTTGCCCGCGTCCACCGCCGCCGAGCCGGTGATGATCTTGAAGATCGACCCCGGCGGGAAGGCGTCGGCCACCGGCTTGATCCGCCAGTTCTGGCGCGGGAAGTCGGCGAAGCGGTTGGGGTCGTAGGTGGGCCGGGAGGCCAGGGCCAGGATGCCCCCGGTGCGCGGGTCCATCACCACGATGATCCCGCCCTTGGCCCCGTGCTGGATCACCGCCCGTTCCAGCTCCCGCTCGGCGATGTACTGGATCGTCTCGTCGATGGTCAGGCGCAGCGTCAGCCCCGGGGTCGGCCGCACGTACCGGGCCTGCACCGTGGGCAGGCGGATGGGGCGGCCCAGGGCGTCGTACTCGGTGGCGATGTAGCCGTCCTTACCGGCCAGCTTGTCGTCGTAATAGGCCTCGATCCCCTCCAGGCCCTGGTTGTCGACGCCGGCGAAGCCCAGCACATGGGCGGCCAGTTCGCCCTTGGGGTAGAACCGGCGGGCCTCCTGGGTGATGTGCACGCCGGGGATGTCCAGCTGGCGGACGGCGCGGGATTCGGCGTCGCTGACCCGCCGCTTGATGTACCAGAAGGCGTGGGGTACCGTCAGGCGCTCGTAGACGTCCTCAGGGTCCATGTGCAGGACCCGGGCCAGATCCCGGGCCGCCTGCTCGATGTCCACCTGGCCCTTGCGGGCCGCCTCCTGCAGCTCGGCCGGCGCCACGTAGACGGTGTCCACGTCGGTGCTGGTGGCCAGGGGTCGGCCGTTGCGGTCGACGATGTCGCCCCGCCGCGCCTGGACGGGCACCTGCCAGAGCCGCATGTCCAGGGCCTTCTGCCGCAGGGCCTCGCCCCGCACCACCTGGATGGTGACCAGCCGCCCGGCCAGCACCGCCAGCGCCAGGGTGAACACGAGAAAGACCAGGAGGATCCGCCGCCGCATGCCGATGCCGGGCATACGAACGGCCGGAAAGCCTGGCGCCGTCCGGCCCATCCACCACCGCCTCCTGCTTCCCGAACCCGCTTTGCCGGGTCGACCGTAAATGACCGCAAATCAGCGCAAATGACGGCTTCCACGGGTAAAACCAATTCGCTTTGTGCTTTCGCTCGAACCGAATCGGCTCCGGAACGCGGGTCGAACCTGCAGCGATCCGGCGATCTGGTGCCTGTTGGGCGCCCGGGAGGTCACCGGTCCCGGGAGGCGGCCGCGACCGCCGTCGAAGGGGAGGCCCCGCCCCGTCAGCTGCCGAACCAGCGGTGCCAGAGGGCGGCGACCCAACCGCCGGTTCCGGGGCGCTCGGGCGTGGCGGGCGGCAGGTTCACCACCGCCTCCCGCACGGGTTCCTGCCCCGCCTGGGCCGGCGCCACGGCGCCCGGGGCCGTGGCGGGCGTGCCGTTGGCAGCGGTCGCCGGGCCGGCGGCGGGCACGCGGACGGCTCGCACCGACTGGGGTTCTTCGTAACCCCGTTGCCGGGCGGCCTGTTCCAGCCGGTCCAGGGAATCCAGGCTCGCCACCTCGATGGCCATGTGCTCCGTGGCCCGCTGCAGCTGCGCCACCTCCTGCTGGCGCTGGAGGATGGCTCGGTTCAGCTCATAGAGCAGGGCGTACCGGCTGATGACCACCACGGCCAGCAGGAAGAGGACACCCACGGTGGCCACCAGGCGCGCCTCCGGCCGCAAGCGCAGCCGCCGCCGGATCTTGTACCGCCGGACCGGCCGCTGGGCCTCCGCCGGGCCCCAGCCCGGTTCCACCCAGGGTGCCGTCGTCTCCCCTCGCCAACGCGGTGCCACCGCGGCATTTCCGGCTCGTACCATAGTGCTATTCGCCCCCGCTCTGCTCTATGTCGCGACGGTGTCGCGCCGCCACCCTGAGCACGCTGGCCTTGCCCCGTGCGGGTCCGGCCCGGCCGGGCTACGGCAGCCGCTCGGGCTCGCTGCCCACCGGCTCCGCGCCCGCCCGCTCCAGGGCGCGGAGCTTGGCGCTGCGGGCCCGGGGATTCCGCCGGGTTTCGTCCTCCCCGGGGACCACCGGCCGCCGGGTGAGGAGCCGGTAGCCCGGCTGCCCCTCGTCGTCCGGACCTCCGGCCCCCGCGTCCCCCCGCCGGGAGGCCAGGCTGCGGAAAGCGGCCTTGACCGCCCGGTCCTCCAGGGA
>DATCLH010000109.1:0-1951 GCA_036564035.1 Thermaerobacter sp. | reverse complement strand
CGCACCCTCCAGGAGGTGGAGGCGGTCTGCTGGCTGGTGGAGGCGCCGGACCGGGAACCGGGGCCGGGCGACCGGTTCATCGCCGAGCACCTGGAAGCCGTGAAGACGCCCAAGATCCTGGTGGTCAACAAGATCGACCAGGTGCCGCCGGGCGAGGTGCCGGCCATCGCCGCCCGCTTCGCCGAGCTGGGCCGGTTCGCCGCCGTCCACCCCATCTCCGCCCTGCGCGGGCTGGGTGTGGCCGAGCTGGTGGCGACCCTGGAGGGGCTGCTGCCGGAGGGACCCCGGTTCTTCCCCGAGGACATGGTGACCGACCAGCCCGAGGCCCAGATCATGGCCGAGCTGATCCGCGAGCAGATCCTCCACCTGACCCGGGAGGAGGTGCCCCACGCGGTGGCGGTGCTGATCGAGAAGGTGGAGCGCCGCCCCAACGGGGTCGTCTACGTCCCCGCCACCATCTACGTGGAGCGGGAGGGGCAGAAACGCATCCTCATCGGGGAGCAGGGCCGCATGCTCAAGGAGATCGGGCGCCTGGCCCGCCAGGAGATCGAGGCCCTGCTGGGCTCGCGGATCTATCTGGACCTCTGGGTCAAGGTCAAGCCCGATTGGAGGAACAAGCAGGGGGCGCTCAGCAACTTCGGGTTCCACCAACCCTGACGGGCGGGCGGGGCGCGATGGGCGCCCGCCGTCCCCGATGCGTCGGGCGGTGGAACCGGGTGGGGCCGGGTAGGTGGGGAGCGATGGCGGACCGGACCGGCGCGGCGGAGCAAGGGACCCGGGAGACCGGTATGGAGGGACCCGGCGGGGCGGGATCGCCGGCACGGGAGGCGTGGCCGGACCAGCTGGCCCGGGCCGTTGCCGCCGGCGATGCCGCCGCGGCGGCGGAGCTGGCCGCCCAGGTCCATCCGGCCGACCTGGCCGAGTTCGTCCTGAAGATGGCGCCGGCGTCCCGGTCCCGGCTGCTGGCCTGGCTGCCGCCCGAACAGGCGGCCCTGGTCGTCGAGGAGCTGCCCCCGCCGGTCCAGTCGGAGATCCTGGCGGTCCTGGGCCGCCAGCGGGCCGGCGCCGTCCTGGAGGAGATGGCCAGCGACGAGGTGGCGGACCTTTTGGGGGAGCTGCCGCCCCAGCGGGCCGTCGACCTCCTGGGCCTGCTCAAGGAACCGGAGGCCGCCGACGTGCGGTCCCTGTTGTCCTACCTGGACGACACCGCGGGCGGCCTGATGACCACGGAATTCGTGGCCCTCCAGGACGACCTCACCGCCGCCGAGGCCATCGACGCCCTGCGCCGGCTGGCCCCCGACGCCGAGACCATCTATTACGTCTACGTGGTGGACGGCGAGGAGCGGCTGCAGGGGGTCCTCTCCCTGCGGGAGCTCATCGTCGCGCCGCCGGAGACGCCGATCCGGCGGATCATGCGCACCCGGGTGGTGACGGTGCCGCCGGAGATGGACCAGGAAGAGGTGGCCCGCATCGTCGCCAAGTACGACCTGCTGGCGGTGCCCGTGGTCGATGGCGCGGGCCGCATCCTGGGCATCGTCACCGTGGACGACGTGGTCGACGTCCTGGAGGAGGAGGCCAGCGAGGACATCTACCGCCTGACGGCCACCCCTGAGGGGGCGGCGGCCGGCACCTCCTGGCTCCGGGCCCGGCTGCGCCTGCCGTGGCTGGTGGGCCTGCTGCTGGGCGAGCTGGTGGTGGCCCGGGTGATCCAGGGCTTCGAGGGGACCCTGGAGCGGGTGGCGGAGCTGGCCTACTTCATCCCCCTGCTGGCGGCCACGGCGGGCAACGTGGGCACCCAATCCCTGGCCACGGCCGTCCGGGGTCTGGCGACGGGGGAGATCGCCCGCGGGCAGGCGCCGCGGGTGCTGCTGCGCGAACTGCAGGTGGGCCTGTTGCTGGCCGTGGTGCTGGCGCTGACCAGCGGCCTCCTGGTGTACGGCGTGCTGGGCCA
>DATCLH010000108.1:0-5871 GCA_036564035.1 Thermaerobacter sp. | reverse complement strand
GGCCACCCGGCCATCCTCCAGGGCTTCCCGCAGCGCCTGGGGGGAGTCGACGCCCAGCTCGTGATAGAGCCGGCCCGCGGTCTTGGGCCCCAATCCGGGGACGGCCAGCAGGCGCTGGACCCCGGCGGGCACCTTGGCCCGCAACTCGTCCAGCAGGCGGGTGGAACCGGTGGCGTAGAAGTCGCGGATCTTGCCGGCGATGACGGGACCGATGCCGGGCAGGGTCAACAGGCGGTCCCCCTGCAGGTAGGTGCGGAGATCGTCCCGCAGGGCGGAGACGGTGCGGGCGGCCCGGCGGTAGGCGCCGGCCTTGCGGGCATCTGTGCCCTCGATCTCGATCAGGTCGGCGATCTCTTCCAGCAGGGCGGCGACCCGCTTGTTCGTCATGGGACGCCCGTCGGGAGGAACGGCCGGCTCGGGGCTTTCCGGGCGGGGCTCCCCCGGGCCTTCCCCGGGAACGGCCTCATCCCCTGGTGGAACCCGCCCGGGCTCGGCCGGCCTGTCCGGGCCCGCCGCCCTCACCGGCCATCCCCGGCCGGCGGTGCCCCATCCGGCCCGGGCCGGCCGGCCCCCGGTTCGTGGGACGACGAACCGGCGGCCCCGGCGGGCCCGCGGCCGGTCGCTCCGTTCCCCCGCGACGACCCGGCCGTCCCGGGACCGGGCACGGGCCGGCCGCCGGCGGGCCGCGCAGCCTCAAGACCCGGCTGGCCCGCCGGGTCCCCCGGTGCAGGGCGGTGGGAAGGCGGTTCGGCCGTGGCCGCCACCGCAGGCAGCGGGCCCAGGGACGCCGGTTCACCACCGGCGGGCGCGCGGCCCTCGGCACCCCCGGCGGCCGGCCCCGCTGGCCAGCCCCCGCCCGGGGCCGCGGGGGGGACCTCGCCGCCGGAAACGAAACCGCCCGCCCCGCCCGGTCCCGCTGGCCGGCCGTTGAGCTCCCGCTTGCGGCGGTCCCACTCCCGCTCCAGCATGCCCAGCACCCGCTGGTACTGCTCTTCCAGCTTGCTGAGTTCGTCCGCCAGGTTGATGGCGGCCAGCACGGCGATGCGGGTGATGCCCAGCCGCGGGTGGCGCTTGGCGATCTCGTTCATGCGCCGGTCAACCATATCGGCCAGCCGTTCCATATAGGCCGGCCGCGCCTCCCCGCGCAGCACGTACTCCTCGCCGAAGATCCGCACCGTCACCCGGTGGATCGTCCCGTCGCCGCCCTGGCCCCCGGCCGGTGGCGTCTCACGCATGTCCGGGCCCCTCCCGCGATAGTGCTTCGGGCCGCACCCGCCGTTTCCTGCCGGACGGCGACCGGCCACGCGCCGCGCCAGGCCTCCCTCCATCAGGGGCGGCCGGCTAGGAGCGGGGCGTCAACCCCAGGGCGGCCAGGGTCGCCCGCACCTGCCCGTGCACCCCGTCCACCTCGGCATCGGTCAGCGTCCGGTCCGGTGACCGGTAGATCAGGGCGAAGGCCAGGCTGACCTGCCCTGCGGGCACCGGGTCGCCCGTGTAGCGGTCGAACAGGTGGACCGCCTCCAGCAGCGGCCCCGCCGCCTCCCGGATCCGGCCGGCGATGGTGGCCGCGGGCAGGTCCTGGGGGGCGAGCACGGCGATGTCCCGCCGGATGGCGGGGAAGCGGGGCACGGGCCGGTACGCCGGCACCGGCCGCACGGCCGGCAGCAGGGCCTCGAGCTCGAGCTCCGCCGCCACGGGCCGGCCGGCCGGGCCCGCCAGGTCCCATGCGGCCGCCACCTGGGGGTGCAGCTCGCCCAGCCAGCCCACCGGCCGCCCGTCCACCCACAGGCGGGCCGCCCGGCCCGGGTGCAGCCACGGTTCCTCGACCCGCTCCCAGCGGCACAGGCCGGCCGGGATGCCCAGTTCGTCCAGGAGGGCCTCCAGCACGCCCTTCAGGGTGAAGAAGTCGACGGGCCGGGCCGGCGCCGCCCAGTGCAGGCCGCCCAGCTCACCGTAGCCGGCCAGCCCCACCCGCACGGGCTCGGCCGGCAGCTCCTCCAGCGGCAGCCGGTGCGGGACGAACACGGCCCCCGCCTCGTACACCAGGGCCCCCGGCTGCTGCCGGCGGGCGTTGTAGGCCAGAACGTCCAGCAGCCCGGGCAGCAGGGTCGTGCGCAGCAGGCTGTGTTCCTCCGCCAGGGGATGGAGCAGGGGGATGGCCCGGCGCCAGGGGTGGCCGGCGGGCAGGCGCAACCCGTCCCACACCGCGGGCCGGGTGAAGGCCCAGGTCACCACTTCCTGGGCTCCGGCGCGGGCCAGGGACTCCCGCACCTGCCAGGTCAGGGCCAGCGCCGGCGAGACCTCGTCGCCCGCCGGGACGCCGCCGGGCAAGACCGCGGGGATCCGGTCCAGCCCGTAGACCCGCCCCACCTCCTCCGCCAGGTCGACCTCGCCCTCCACATCGGTCCGGTAGGAGGGCACCCCCACCTCCCCCGCGGCGGCATCGACGGCGAAGCCCAGCCGCCGGAGGCTGTCCGCGAGGGTGGCATCGTCCAGGTCCACGCCCAGCCACTGCCGCAGCCGTTCGGGCCGCCAGGGGAGCCGGCGGGGCGAGAAGACCTGGCCCTGGGCGACGGCGGCGCCGGGCACCGGGCGCCCCGCCCCGACCCGGCGGAACAGGTCCATGGCCCGGTCGGCCGCCCGCCGCACCCCCTCGGGGTCGACGCCCTTTTCGAAGCGCTGGGCCGCTTCGGTCAAAAGCCCGTGGTGGCGGGCGGTCCGGCGGATCCGGCGCGGGTCGAACCACGCCGATTCCAGCAGCACCACCCGGGTTGCCGGCGTGATCTCCGAGTTGGCGCCGCCCATCACCCCGGCCAGGCCGATGGGCCGCCGGGCGTCGGCGATGACCAGGTCCTCGCCGGTCAGCGACCGCCGGCGCCCGTCGAGGGTCTCCAGGGTCTCCCCCGGCGCCGCCGCCCGGACCACCACCGTCCGCTCGGTCACCGCCTCGCCGTCGAAGGCGTGCAGGGGCTGGCCCAGCTCCAGCATGACGTAGTTGGTCACGTCGACGATCCGGTCGATGGGGCGCATGCCCGCGGCGACCAGCCGGCGGCGCAGCCACAGGGGCGACCCCCCGGGGCGGACGTCCAGCAGGATCCGGGCCACGTACAGCCCGCAACCCTCGACGTCCTCGATCCGGACCCGAACGGGCCAGGCGCCGTCCAGGCCCGCTTCGACCGCCGGCCGCCCGGGGGCCCGGCCGGCCGCTTCGCCCCCTCCGGCGGGGCTACCGGTGCCGTCCCCGGACCGGCCGGCCGGAACCGCCCCGGCCGCGATGCCTGCGCCCTCCCCCGCGGGGGCCGCAGCCGGCGGCGTCCCCGGCGCCGCCCCCGCCCCGGCCTCCCACGGGTACCGCCACGGCCGGCCCGTGGCGGCCGCCAGCTCCCGGGCCACGCCCAGGATGCTCTGGCAGTGGGCGGCATAGTTGGGCGTCAGGCTGAGCTCCAGCACCTCGTCGGTCCATCCCAGCCAGGCGGCCAGATCGGTGCCCGGGGCGGGGACGCCGGCCGGGTCGCCGGCGGCCAGTTCGTCCAGATCGGCCAGCCCCTCCTTGTCGGCCGGCTGATCCCCCAGCCCGAGCTCGGCGTTGGAGCACATCATCCCCTGGGAGACGACGCCACGGATCTCCCGCACGCCGATGGTGCTGCCGCCGGGCAGCACCGCGCCGGGCAGGGCCATGGCCACCGCCATCCCCGGCCGCACGTTGGGGGCACCGGTCACCACCGTCAGCCGGCCCGCCGGCCCGGCATCGACCCGGCACACCCGCAGGCCCTCGGCCTCGGGGTGGGGTTCCACCGTCTCCACCCGGGCCGCCACGACCCCGCGGGCCTCCGGCGCCACCCGGCCGGCTGCCTCCACCTCCAGCCCCAGGGCGGTCAGCCGCTCGCCCAGGGTGCGGGCATCCTCCTCGATGGCGATGAACTCGCGCAACCACTCGACCGGTACGCGCACTGTCGGGTCCTCCCCACCGTCACTGGCATGGGTTTCCTGACACGGGTCCCGCCGCCGGCGCCCCTGGCCACCGCAACGCCGGCCGCCCGCGTGCCGCCCCGCGGCGGGGTGGCGGCGTCCGGGCCGGGGCCGCCGGATCGCGGCGCCGCGCCGTCCCCTCAGCGGAACTGGGCCAGGAAGCGCAGGTCGTTCTGGAAGAACAGGCGCAGGTCGTCGATGTCGTACTTGATCATGGCGATCCGCTCGATCCCCATGCCGAAGGCGAAGCCCGAGACCACCTCCGGGTCGTAGCCGCCGGCCCGCAACACGGCCGGGTGGACCAGGCCCGAGCCCAGGATCTCGATCCACCCGCTGCCCCCGCAGGTCCGGCACCCGGCGCCACCGCACAGGGGACAGGAGACGTCCATCTCGGCGCTGGGCTCGGTGAAGGGGAAGTAGCTCGGCCGGAAGCGGTAGCGGGTTTCGGGCCCGAACATGCGGCGGGCGAACTCCGCCAGGGTGCCCTTGAGATGGGCGAAGCTGACGCCCCGGTCGACCAGCAGCCCCTCCACCTGATGGAACATGGGCGAGTGGGTGGCGTCGTCGTCCCGGCGGTAGACGCGGCCTGGCGCGATGATCCGCACCGGCAGCTCCGGCGCCTTGGACAGCATGTAGCGCACCTGCACCGGCGACGTGTGGGTGCGGAGAAGGATGTCCTCCGTCAGGTAGAAGGTGTCGTGCATGTCCCGGGCGGGGTGGCCGGGCGGAATGTTCAGCGCCTCGAAGTTGTAGTAGTCCCGCTCCACCTCCGGGCCCTCGGCCACGGTGAAGCCCAGCCCGCGGAAGATCGCGATGATCTCCAGCTCCACCCGGCGCAGGGGGTGCCGCCGTCCCCGCAGCACGGGCCGGCCGGGCAGGGTGACGTCGATGCGCTCGGCGGCCAGGCGACGGGCCTCCTCCTGGGCCTCCAGCTCCTGGCGGCGCCGGGCCAGGGCCCCTTCCACCGCCTCCCGGGCGGCATTGGCCCGCTGGCCGAAGGCCGGTCGCTGCTCGGGCGGCAGGCTGCCCATCTGCCGCAGGAGCTGGCTGATGCGCCCCTTCTTGCCGAGCCACTCCACCCGCAGCCGCTCCAGCTCGTCCAGGCTGGTCGCCGCGGCGATGGCGGCCTCGGCTTGCCCTTGCAACGCGGCGATGCCCTCCAGGTCGGCCGGGGCGATCCCCCGTTCTGCTGCACCCTGGGACACGCTGCTGCCACCTCACTTCGCCAAGTCGAATGAAGCCAAGCCGGAAGCCAAGTCGCATGAAAAAGACAGGCCAAAAAAGAAAAGGCCGCCCCCTCCGGGGGCGGACGAGATCCGCGGTACCACCCTGGTTCGCGCCGGCCTCGCGGCCCGGCGCCTCGGCGGGTTGGCGCCCTTGGGGCTCCCTAGCTCCCGGGGCCCCCACGCCCGTGGTCCCCTCCACGACGCCCGTGGTCCGCTCCACCACCGCGTCCTTCCGGATCCGCGTCCTTTCGGATCCACGACCGCGCCCTTCCGGGCGTTCCGGACGTTCCGGGCACGGCGGGGGCGGGGCCGCCGCGGGGCGGCGTCCAACCCTGGGGCGATAACGGGCCCCTTCCGGAACGGCCTACTGGGACGAACCGGCCCGCCGGCCGACCCCGCGGGGCCGCGTCCTGCGGCCGCAACCCGGCCGCTCGTGGCCGGACGCAGCCGGCCACCGGCGGCCGCGCCCCAAGTCCAAGGGGGCGTCCACGGGGACGTCCTACGGCGGCGCACCTGCAGGTCACTGCCCCGGGTGGACGTGCCTCCCCGTGCATGCCTCGGTGGCGCCGTGGACCTTGCGGCGCGGGCCTTCGCCCGTTCAGCCGCCGGCTCCCGGGAGAACTTCATCCGGCCGTCGCCCGGGCGGGCTTTCAGCCTCTGGCCCGCCCTCTCTGCC
>DATCLH010000107.1:0-4521 GCA_036564035.1 Thermaerobacter sp. | reverse complement strand
GGCGGCACCCGGGTCGAGCACCACCGCTGGCTGGGCGACCGGGACGCCATCAAGACCCGCTCGACCCAGGCGGCCCTGCTCTTGCTCTATCGCGCCCTGGTGGAGGGTGCCGGCGGCGGTGACGGGGCCGGTGCCGGGACCAGGGCCCGTGCCGGTGCCGGGGCCGGGAGCAGGATCGGGGCCGGGACCGGGGCGGATCGCCAGGGTTGACGGCGCCCCGGTCCTGGCTGTTGGCGCGCCCCGGCCGCCGCTCCCGGGCGCCCTCCCCGGCGCCCGCCCAGCTCCTCCCTTGCTCCCTCCCCAGTGATCGCGGCCGCCAGCATCCGTGAACGCCACCGCCCTTCCCTCCGCGCCTGCTGGGCCCCTCCGTGCCCCGGACCGCACCGGCATCGGCCCGCCGGTTTCGCACCCCGGACCCTGCGGGCGGGACCGCGGGGCTGCGGGCGGCGTGCCCCCTCTCTTGGCGCCCCCTACCGGCCCGCGCCCTGGGGCGGCCCAGGCCGCTGGCCGGCGCCCGTGGCGCGCGGGTCCCCGTCCGGCCCCCGGTGGCACTGGGTGCCAGGCGTCGCAGCGGGTCACGGTAAGGACGACGGCAAGCGGGTGGAACGGAGCGAAACGGGCACCCGCGCAGGGGGGACGGCCATGGAGGGAGGACGCCTCGCCCGCTGGCGGCGTCGGCTGGTCCTGGCGCTGGCCGCGGCCGCCATGGCCTATGCCGCCATGGTGGCCGGTTCGTCCGCCCGGGTCACCGCCGGTCCCTTCGCCTTCACCCTCTCGGCCCGGCCGTCGTGGCACGGGGTGACCGAGGTGTCGATCCCGCCCCTGGGCCGGGTCCGGGCCTCGACCCACACGGCCCCCTTGGGGCTGGAGGTGCGACTGGATACCGTCGACGTGCCGACCCTGGGACGGCTGCTGGAGCGGCGGGGGACGCGGGGACTGGTGGAGGGGTTGCGGCACCAGGCGGAGGGCGTGGCCCGCCGCTTCGCCCTGCGGCTCGTCCTGCTAGGGACCGGGGGCGGGGCCCTGGCCGCCCTCCTGCTGGCCCGGCGGCGCTGGCGCCGGGTCGGGGCCGGCGCCGCGGTGGGCCTGCTGGTCAGCGGCGGCCTGGTGGTGGCCACCCAGCAGACCTTCGACCCGGGCGCCTTCCGCCAGGCGGAGTACAGCGGGGCCATCACCGCCGCCCCCTGGTTGCTGGACGTCTTCACCAACACGCCGGCTAAGGTCGAGGCTTTCAGCCGCCAGATGGAGGTCCTGGTGGGCCGCCTCAACGACCTCTACCAGGGCATCGAGGTCCAGCAGGCGGTGGTCCCCCAGGATGATAGCCTGCGGCTGCTGATCGTCTCGGACCTGCACAACAACCCCGCCGGGGTGCGCCTGGTGCGGGAGATGGCGGCCAGCTTCCGGCCCGACCTGATCCTGGACGCGGGCGACGTGGCCGACTGGGGGACGGCTCCCGAGGTGCGCCTGGTGGCCGAGCTGGCCGAGTTGGACGTGCCATACTACCTCGTCCCCGGCAACCACGACTCGCCCCAGTCGCTGGAGGCCCTGAAGGCCCAGACGGGCGTGGAGGTCCTGGGCGACGGGCTCTACAGCCTGCCCGGCGGGCTCCTGGTGGCCAGCAGCCGGGACCCCGCCAGCTACCGAGTGTCGCCCGCCATGGGCCGGCCCCAGGAGATCGAAGCCCAGGTCCAGGCCCTGGATCACCTCCTGGCGGCGGCGCCGCGCCGGCCCGACCTCCTGGTCGTCCACAACCCCGGGGTAGCCGGCCGGTTCCGGGGGCGCGTGCCCGTGCTGGTCAGCGGCCACACCCACGTCCAGCGGGTCGACGACACCCCCCAGGGCCTGTTCCTCAACCCGGGTTCCACCGGCGCCGCCGGCTTGCGGGGGCTGACGGCGCCCCGGGAGATCCCCTACGGCCTGCTGCTCCTCACCCTGGTGCCGGCCCCCGGCGAAGGGGCCGGGTGGGTGCCGGCGACCGTCGATGCGGTGGAGGTCTTCCGCCTGGCGTCCACGGGCTTTACCCTGCAGCGCTACGTGGTCGACGGCCGGCCCGACGCGCCCGTCTCCTTCCGCGAGCGGCCCCCGCTGCCCCTGGAAGAGGTCCCGCCAGGCACCGCCCGCCAGCCCTGACGACCCGTTGCCGGGCCTGCGCGCCGGCCGCTGGGGCGCGGATCGGGACGGTTCCGGACGCGGCGGCTCCCGCTCACCGCCATCAGCCCACCCTATCAGCCCACCGGGCGCGGGCGATGGACGACCGCGGGGAAAGACGGCCGGACGCCCGCGACCCCCAGGACGGCCGGGAGGGACCGCCGGGCGCCGGCGACCGCCCGCCTGCGGGCAGAAACCGCAGGGCGCAGGCGCCGAAGTCCCCGATGGCCCGCCCTCGCCGCCGGCGCTGGGCCGCTGTGGGGTCGCCGGCCTGCCCTCCGGGGATGCCGGCCCGCCTTCTAGGTCCTCGCTCGCCGCGTCCGTCGCGCCGCCCCGCCCGCAGGATTCGACGCGATCCTGTCAAACTATTGTTCGGTACCCCAGGTCAGGGGGGTGGCGCGCCATTCGCCGGCATTGGGCGGAGGATCGCTCCTCATCGGGCGTCGAGCCATGGAGGCGGGAGGGGGCAACCCCGGGAGGACGGGGGTTGGCAAGGCCCGGCCCGGACGGTTCCGATTCCGGGCCTTCCGGGCACCCGGGCGTCCCGGGAGCCGGGCGTGCTGCGGCCGCGCCGGGTGTCGCCGGCAACGAGCCGGTCCCTCGGCTGGCACCGCCGGTGCCGGAGGCTGCCGGCCGCCGGCACGGGGTTCCGGAGGAACCCGGCCGCCCGCCGCGCTGGCGCCTGTTCGTCGCCGTCCCGGTGGCCGGTGCGGTGGCCCAGGCCCTGGCGGCCTGGATCGCCGGCGGTCGCCACCAGCGTCCGGGCCTGAAGTGGGTCCGGGCCCAGGACCTGCACATCACCCTGCGCTTCCTGGGCGAGCGGCCCGTGGACGGCATCCCCGCCCTGGTCGCCGCCGGCGCCCGGGCGGCGCGGGCGGCCGCGCCGATGGAGCTAGAGGTGCGGGGGGTGGGGGGATTCCCCACGGCGGGGCGTGCCCGCACCGTCTGGGCCGGCGTTGGCCGGGGAGCGGCCGCCCTGGCTGCCCTGGCGGCCGACCTGGAGCGGGAACTGCTGGCGGCCGCGCCGGATCTGCAGCCCGCGGGACAACCCTTCCGCGCCCACATTACCCTGGCCCGGGTCCGGGGAGGCTGGATCGACCTGGACGGCTGGCCCCACGCGGCGGCGGCCCGGCACCGTCTCTGGGGGCGGCTACCGGCGACGGAGATGGTCCTCTTCCGCAGCGAGCTGCGGCCCGGCGGCCCGGTGTACACCGCCCTGCATCGCTGGCCCCTGGGCGAGGCGGCAGGCCCGTCCCTTGACGGGCCGGGTTCCCAGGGGTAAGGTAGAAACTGGAAGTTCGGGACGGGATTCGGCAGGCCGTGCCCGTGGGCTCGGGTGCGGTCGGGGACGGAGGCGAAGCCCATGATCGAACGGGAGCGGGCCCTGGAGATGGCCCTGAGCCAGATCGAGAAACAGTTCGGCAAGGGCTCCATCATGCGCATGGGGGAGGCGTCGGCGCGCCTTAACGTGGAGGTCATCCCCACGGGATCCCTGGCGCTGGACATTGCCCTGGGCGTCGGCGGCATGCCCCGCGGCCGGATCATCGAGATCTACGGGCCGGAGGCGTCCGGCAAGACGACCGTGGCCCTGCACGTGGTGGCCTCGGCCCAGCGCGCCGGGGGCGTGGCGGCCTTCATCGACGCGGAGCACGCCCTGGACCCCGTCTACGCCGAGAACCTGGGCGTCGACATCAACAACCTCCTGATCTCCCAGCCCGATACCGGCGAGCAGGCGCTGGAGATCGCCGAGGCCCTGGTGCGGAGCGGGGCGGTGGACGTGATCGTCATCGACTCGGTGGCCGCCCTGGTTCCCCGGGCGGAGATCGAGGGGGAGATGGGCGACGCCCACGTCGGCCTGCAGGCGCGGCTGATGTCCCAGGCCCTGCGCAAGCTGACCGGCGCCATCGCCAAGTCCCGGACCTGCCTGATCTTCATCAACCAGATCCGGGAGAAGGTCGGCGTGATGTTCGGCAACCCCGAGGTGACGCCCGGTGGCCGGGCCCTCAAGTTCTACGCCTCGGTGCGCCTCGACGTCCGGCGGGTCGAGACCCTCAAGCAGGGTGGCGAGATGATCGGCATCCGGGCCCGCGCCAAGGTGGTGAAGAACAAGGTGGCGCCGCCCTTCCGCCAGGCGGAGTTCGACCTGCTCTACGGCAAGGGCATCTCCCGGGAGGGCGACCTGTTGGACATCGCCGTCCAGCACGGCATCATCGAGAAGGCTGGCGCCTGGTATTCCTACGGCGACACCCGCATCGGCCAGGGCCGGGAGAACGCCCGGGAGTACCTGGTCCAGCACCCCGAGGTGGCCGACGCCATCGAGCAGCGGGTCCGGGAGCTCCTGAGCCTGGGCGGCATCCGGGCGGCCACCGCCAG
>DATCLH010000106.1:0-1661 GCA_036564035.1 Thermaerobacter sp. | reverse complement strand
AACCCCCAGGCCGTGGCCCGGATCTTCGCCGCCAAGGGGCGGCCGGCCGACAACCCGCTGATCGTCCACGTGACGGGGGTCGAGCAGGCAGGGCCCGAGGTGGTGGCCCACTGGCCGCCGGTGGCGCGGCGGCTGGCGGAGCGGTTCTGGCCGGGCCCCCTGACCCTGGTGCTGCCGGCGGGGCCGCGGGTGCCGGCGGCGGTGCGGGCGGGACTGCCCACGGTGGCGGTGCGGTGCCCCGCCCATCCCGTGGCCCAGGCCCTGATCGCCGCCGCGGGCACGCCGGTGGCGGCGCCCAGCGCCAATCGCTCGGGCCGGCCCAGCCCGACCCGGGCGGAAGACGTCTGGGCGGACCTGGCGCCCCACCTGGACCTGCTGCTGGATGCCGGTCCGGTGCCGGTCGGCGTGGAGAGCACCGTGATCGACGTGACCGCCTGGCCACCGCGGCTCCTGCGCCCCGGCGGACTGCCCGTGGAGGAATTGGAGGCGGCGCTGGGGGTCTCCCTGGCGCCCCCGCCGGCCCTGGCCCAGGGGGCGGCGGCCCCGGCGCCGGGCATGAAGTACCGCCATTACGCGCCGGAAGCCCCGGTGGTCCTGGCGGGCGACGCGGACCAGGGGGCCGGGTTCCTCCGCCGGTGGCTGGAGGAAGGGCAGCGGGTCGCCCTGGTGGGCTGCCGGGAGGATCTGGAGGCGGTGCTCCGCCGGACCGGCGCCGACGCCCGCTGGCTCGCCCTCGATGACGAACCGGCCCGGCCGGTCCGGCCGGCCGGGCCCTTGATCGCCCTGGATCTGGGGCCGCGGGCGCGGCCCGATCTCCACGCCCGGCGGGTGTTTCGCGCGTTGCGGGCGGCCGACGCCGCCGGTTCCACCCGGGTCCTGGCCCTGGCGGTGCCCGAAGAGGGCCTGGGGCGCGCGGTGATGAACCGGCTGCGCAAGGCCGCGGCCGGAGGGGAGGTGCCTGGCCGTGAGCGCGAGGCCCGTGCGGAAGGTCGTGATCGTCTGTAGCGGCAACACCTGCCGCAGTCCCATGGCCGCCGCCTACCTGCGCCGGGCCCTGGACGACCTGGGCCAGGGCGCGGTGGCCGTCGAGTCGGCCGGGCTGCACGCCGTTCCCGGCCTGCCCGCCGCGGCGGAGGCCCGGGAGGCGGTGGCCCGGGACGGGCTGTCCCTGGCGGAACACCGCAGCCGTCCCCTGGAGGCCGGCGGCGTAGCGGAGGCCGACCTGATCCTGGCCATGACCCGCTCCCAGGCCGAGGAGCTGCGCCGTCGTTTCCCCGAGGCGGCCGGGCGGGTCGCCCTCTGGCGGGAGTGGGCGGCCGGCGGCCCGCTGGCCGATGCCGACGTGCCCGATCCCTTTGGCCAGGGGCTGGCGGATTACCAGGTGCTGGCCCGCCAGCTCCGGCGGGAGGCGGCCATGGTGGCCCGGCGGCTGGCCGGGGAGGCGGCGCCGTCCCCGGCCATGGCCGCCAGCGGCGAGAACGGAGGTAGCCAGACCGGGGAGAGCGGGACCGGGGGCGGCGGGACCGTGGGCGGCGGGCAAGGGGTCGACGTGGACGAGCACGGTCGGGAGGTGCAAGGGATGGACGCGGCCGGCGCCCAGGGGATGCGCCCGTCGACGGGCCCCACCGCTGCCGGTTCCACCGCGGCCAGGCCGCTGCGGG
>DATCLH010000105.1:0-3502 GCA_036564035.1 Thermaerobacter sp. | reverse complement strand
TCCACGCGCCCCTCCCCGGCGCCGGGCGGGGGCGGGCGTGCCGAGGTCTGGGCCGCCGTCGTCGCCGCGGCCGTAACCGACCTGATCCGGGCCGGCTGCCGCCGGATTGCGGGTATCACGGGACCGGGGGCGGCCGGGCCGGGTGGGGGAGGTCCGGGTGGGGACGGTCCGGGTGGGGACGGCCTGGCAGGCGGGCCGGTTCGTCCCCCGGGCGGCCCCGGTCTAGCGCCGGCGAGCGCGGTGCCGGGGAGCGTGATGCCGGGGCTGCCCGAAACGGCGGCCACCGTCCGCTGCCTCGGCCCCTACGACGCCTGGCCCGCCGGCCAGGGCCTCCGGACCCGGGCCCTTCGCCGCCGGCGCCCCCGGCGGCTGTAGCTCCCTGGGACCTGCCGTCTTTGTAGGAATCTACCACCCCCCTGTTGAAATGGCTGCACCGGAAGAGGCCGTTCAACACCGGCCGCGACGGGGAGGAACCGGCCGCGACGGGGCGCAACGTCCGACCGCGCGCCGGCCGGTCCACCGGTCCGGCGACGCAGGAGCGGGGCGGGTGCCCGCCGGTTCCACCGTTCCGGGGTCGCGGCCATTGGGGGTTTGCGCCATGGACGTCACGGTGAGCGTGATCAAGGCGGATGTGGGCAGCGTGGGCGGCCACACCCGGCCCAGCGACGAGCTGCTGGAGGCCGTGCGGCAACGGGTGGAGGCCGAACGCGGCGGGCTCTTGCTGGACGCCCGGGTCTTCTACTGCGGGGACGACATCTCCATCCTGATGACCCACCAGCGGCCGCCGGGCGACGAGGCGATCCACCGGCTGGCCTGGGAGGCCTTCCGGGAGGGCACGGCGGTGGCCCAGCGCCAGGGGCTCTACGGCGCGGGCCAGGACCTGCTCAAGGACGCCTTCTCCGGCAACGTGCGGGGCATGGGGCCCCAGGTGGCCGAGCTGGCCCTGCGCGAGCGCCCCAACGAGGCGCTGATGATCCTGGCCGCCGACAAGACGGAGCCGGGCGCCTTCAACCTGCCGCTGTACCTGGCCTTCGCCGACCCCATGTACTCGCCGGGCCTGCTGCTCTCCGAGGAGCTCCACGCCGGTTTCCGGTTCGTCATCATGGACGTCGAGCACACCGAGGGCGACCGGCTGATCACCCTGGACGCGCCGGAGCGGCTCTACGACATCGCCGCCCTGCTAAGGGACACCCACCGCTACGTCATCGCCGCCATCTGGTCGCGCAAGTACCCGGACGAACAGGCGGCGGCCGTCAGCACCACCCGCCTGCGCCAGATCGCCGGGCGGTACGTGGGCAAGGACGATCCCGTGGCCATCATCCGGGTGCAGAAGATCTTCCCCGCCACCGAGGAATTCGGGCCGCCCTTCGCCCTGGGCGCCTTCGTCGCCGGCGACACCCGGGGCAGCCACAACCTGCCCCTGTTGCCGGTGCCCGTCAACACGCCGGCCAGCACCTTCTTCTGCCATCCCATGGTGACGGCCCTGGGCTTCTCCCTGCGCGACGGGCGGCTGACGGGCCCGGTCGACCTCTTCGCCGATCCGGTGTGGGAGCCGATCCGGCACCGCATCGTGGCCAAGGCCGTCGGCATGCGCCAGCAGGGCTTCTTCCAGCCGGCCATGCTGCCGATCTCGGAGCTGGAGTACGGCGGGATCACGGCGCGCCTCAAGCGGCTGGATGCCGAGTTCCGCGTGGAGGCGGCCGACGCCTGAGGGGTGGCTCCGTCGCCCGCCGGAGGATTCCGGCGCGTGGATTCCGGGGCGGTCACCCCGGACCCGCAAGACCAGCCCCATGACGGGCCGGGCCCGCGCACAGCGAAGGCCGATCGCTTCCGGCGCCCCGTCCCCGGCACCCCGTGCCGAGGGACGGGGCGCCGGCGTTGGGGGCCGGCAACCCGGACAGGCTAGGAGGGGACGGGACGAGAGGCCGGGCGGAACGACGGGGCGGGCTGCCGCCGGCCGGCGGACCCGGGTGCGCGGGCGGCGGGCCGGTAGCGGCCGCCGGGCCGGCAGCGGCCGCCGGGCCAGCAGCGGCCGCCGGCGGAGCCCTGCGGGCCATCCGCCCGCGGCGGGAGGAAGGGACCATGGCCAAGGGGCGGACCATGGCCGGGGGACGGCGCAGCGGGACCACCGCGGACCCACGGACCCGCACCGCCGGGGGCGCGCAGGAGCGGGCCGGCCGGCGGTCCCCGCCGGCCGCCGGCCCGGTGCCGGTCAGCCGGCGCACGGCCGCCGGCGTCGCCACCCAGCGGCTCGCCGTGGGCCGGGAAGGGCCCGGTCGCGGAGAGCGTCCCGGGCCCGCCGGGAGCCTTGGCCGCCCGGGTGGAGGGGCAGAGCCGCTCGACCCGCCGGGGCCGGCGGCTCACACCGGGCGACGGGTGCGGCGGTTCCTCCCCGGTCTGGCCGGCTGGGGCCGCCGGGTGCTGCAGGCCGCGGGGCCGGCCGGTTCGTCCAGGGAAGGGGCCAGCGGCCATCTCCGGGCCTTGCCGGCCGTGGGCCGGCGTCCCCGGCAGGGCCGGGCGACCCGGGCCGAACCGCCGCCGCGCACCCTGCTGGCGGGCATCCTCCACCGGCTGGACGAGCTCAGCTGGCGGTGGGAGCGGATCAGCATCGGCGAGTATCTGGCCCTGTTCCACGATCCGGGCCGGCTCTTCTGGATGAACTTCCTGGCCGGCGTGGCCCGGGGGCTCGGCGCGGCGGTGGGGTTCACCCTGCTGGGGGCCCTGGTGCTGCTGGCCCTGCAGCGGGCGGTGGAGCTGAACCTGCCGTACATCGGCAGCCTGGTGGCGGACCTTTTGCGCATCGTCCGAACCGAGCTGGATGGCGGGACGACCCCGGGCCCCGGCGGGGCGCCGCCGGGGCCGTGAAGAGCCCGCGCTGATAGGGGGAATGGCCCATGCGACCGGACGTCCGCGAGCACTTCCGCCGCCGTCTCCTGGAGGAACGGCGGCGCATCGCCGAGGATCTGCGGTACAACAGCGACATCGGGCGGGTCTCCCAGCGGGAGTCCATCAGCGAACTTTCGACCTATGACAACCACCCTGGGGACGTCGGCACCGAGACCTTCGAGATGGGCAAGGACATCGGCCGCCGCCGCGACATCCAGCGGGCCCTGCACGACATCGATGCCGCCCTGGCCCGGCTCGAGGACGGCACCTACGGTTATTGCCAGCGGTGCGGCCGCCCGATCCCGCGGGAGCGCCTGGAGGTGCTGCCGGCCACGCCCTTCTGTGTGGAGTGCGCCACGGCCATGGCCGAGGAGGAGAAGAAGGTCCGCGGCACCGCCCGCCCCATCGAGGAGGAGGTCCTCTCGCCGCCCTTCGCCCGCTCGTGGCGGGACGACACCGACGAGATCGACTTCGACGGGGAGGACGCCTGGCAGTCGGTGGCCCAGTACGGCAGCTCCGACACGCCCCAGGACGTCTGGGAACCGGCCACCTACCCCGACGTCTACGAGGACGCGGGGGACGACAGCGGGCTCGTCGAGCACACGGACCGCCTCGT
>DATCLH010000104.1:0-5122 GCA_036564035.1 Thermaerobacter sp. | reverse complement strand
TCCTGGGCGTCCTGGGAAGGAGGAACCGGGAGGAGGCAGCGGCATGAAGCGGGATGCGGCGGCGGGAGCCGGCCTCGTCCTCCTCGGGCTCGTCGCCCTGGCCGGCGCCCCGCCCCGGGCCCCGGTGGCGGGCGTGATGGGACCCGGCGTGTTGCCGTCCCTGGTGGCCGCCGGGCTGGTGCTGACGGGACTGGGCCTGGTGGCGACGGCGGCGGGGTCCTGGTGGAAGGCGCGGCGGGCCGGGCCGGCGCGGGGACCGGCTCAGGCGGCGGAGGCGCCGGCGGCGGTGGAAGGGCCTTGGCCTGCCGGCAGCTGGGGGGAGGCCCCGCCGGGGGCCTCGCCCTCCAGCTCGGGGGCGAACGGCCCGCGGGGTGACGCCGCCCTTTCCCCGGACGAACCGGCCGGCGGGCAGACTCCCTCGGCCGCCTGGCAGACTCCCCCGGCCGCCGGCCCGGTCTCCGGCGGGGCTGCAACCCCGGTCGCCGGCGGCGGCCAGGGGGCGGGGGCCGGGGGCGGTAAAGCCGTCACGGCCGTGGAGCGGGTGTCCGGCGCGGCCCTGGAGCGGGTGCCCGGCGCGTCCCGCCGGGACGCCTGGGCGGGCCGGGTTCGGCTGGCGGTCACGGTGGCGGCGCTGGCCGCCTACACCACGGCCTTGCCGGTCCTGGGCTTTCCCCTGGCCAGCGCCCTGTTCATGGCGGGCATGACCTGGTATCTGGGCGAGCGGCGCTGGTGGGTCGCCGCCCTGGCGGGCGGGCTCCTGGCCCTTGGCCTGTGGGCCGGGTTCGTCCGGGGACTGGGGGTGCCGTTGCCCCTGGGGGTGCTGGCGGGCCTGCCGGGCCTGGTGGGGGGGATCGGGGGCGGCCCGTAGGCCGCCCCGGTGCCCGTCACCGGGCCCCGGACCGGATGGGGGGCTTGAGCGGTGACGTCCTTCGAATGGCTTCTCCACGGGCTCGGCATGGCGCTGGAGCCCCAGACCCTGCTGTACGGGCTGGCCGGTTGCCTCTTGGGGACCCTGGTGGGGGTCCTGCCCGGCATCGGCCCCACCTCGGCCATCGCCATGCTGCTGCCCCTGACGGTGATGGTGCCGCCGGGGCCGGCGCTGGTGATGATGGCCGCCATCTATTACGGCGCCATGTACGGCGGGTCGACCACGGCCATCGTGGTCAACATCCCGGGGGAGGCCTCGTCGGTCCCGACGGCGCTGGACGGCTACCAGCTGGCCCGGCAGGGCCGGGCGGGGGCGGCCCTGGGCATGGCGGCCCTGGCCTCCTTCGTGGCGGGGACCTTGAGCCTGGTGGGCCTGACCTTCTTCGCCCCGGCGCTGGCGGAGGTGGCGCTGGCCTTCGGCCCGCCGGAATACTTCGCCCTGACGGTGCTGGCCGGCGCCCTGGTCGCCAGCCTGTCGGGCGGGCAAGGCCTCAAGGGCGCCGCCTCGGCCCTGCTCGGCCTGCTGGTGGCCATGGTGGGGCTCGACCCGGTGACGGGGGCGGCCCGCTGGACCTTCGGCTGGCTGCCCTTGATGGCGGGGTTCCCCTTCGTGGCCGTGATCATCGGCCTCTTCGCCGTCAGCGAGGTCCTGCTGGCCGCCGAGGAGCGGGTCACCCACCTCTACGAGACCCGGGTGCGGGGGTGGCTGCCGACCCGGCGGGACCTCCAGGCGGGGACGCCCGCCATGTTGCGGGGCAGCCTCATCGGCTTCCTGTTGGGGCTGCTGCCGGGTTGCAGCCCTTCGGTGACGACCTTCGTCGCCTACGACGCGGAACGGCGGGTGAGCCGGCACCCCGAGCGCTTCGGCCGGGGGGCCATCGAGGGGGTGGCGGCCGCCGAGGCGGCCAACAACGCCACCTCCACGGGCGGGTTCGTCCCGCTCTTTTCCCTGGGGCTGCCCTCGGGGCCCGTGCCCGCGGTGCTGCTGGGCGGGCTCATGATGTACGGCCTGGACCCCGGGCCCGGCCTGTTCCGCCAGCACCCCGAACTGGTGTGGACCATCATCGCCAGCATGTACGTGGGCAACCTGATCCTGCTGGTGTTGAACCTGCCCCTGATCGGGCTGTGGGTGCGGGTGGCCCGGATCCCCTTCGCGGTGCTGGGGCCGGCGATCCTGGTGCTCTCGGCCCTGGGGGCCTACAGCCTGCGCTACGCCCTCTTCGACGTGGGGGTCGCGATGGCCTTTGGGGTGGTGGGCTACGGCCTGCGCAAGCTGGACTTCCCCGTGGCGCCGCTGGTGCTGGCCAACGTGCTGGCGCCGATGATGGAGGAATCCTTCCGCCAGTCCCTGACCATGGCGGGGGGCTCGCCGGCCATCTTCGTCACCCGGCCCCTGGCGGCGGCCTTCCTGGCGCTGGCGGCTGCGGTCCTGGCCATCGGGCTGCTCTGGCGGCGGCCGGCGGAAGGGGCGGGCACTGCAACGGTCGAGGCCGGGGCGGCGGGGCGGGCGGCAACGGGCTGACCCGCTCGGCGGCCGGACGGCCGGGCGCCCGGCGACCGACGGCCGGCGGACGATGGGGGGCCGGTGGGCCGCCGGTCTTCGTGCCGGCGTGGCGGCGGCCCGCCCGGTTTGCGACAATGGTAGCGGTGCCCCGGCTCCGGCCGGGACGCCCGCGGACGACCCGCGCCCCGGGGCGCGGGTTCTTCGTGGCCGCCGGGGGCCCGGGGGCCAACAGGAGGGTGCCTTCATGCTCGATGCGGAGACCTTGCGGAATGCCGTGATCGACGTCGCCCTGCGGGGCGGCGAGATGTTGCGCCACCACTTCGGTGCGGCCACGGGGGTCCGCACCAAGACCTCCCGTTACGACCTGGTGACGGAGGCCGACGAGGCCATCGAGGCCGAGCTGGCCGCGTACATCCAGCGGCAGTTCCCCGGCCACGCGGTGGTGGGGGAGGAGGACATCTCCCGGCGCGTCCTCTCCGGCCAGGCGGGATCCCGGGAGGGGGCCGTGGCCCAGGCGGCCGGGGAGCGGGAGTGGGAGTGGCTCGTCGATCCCATCGACGGGACGACCAACTTCATCCACGGCCTGCCCATCGTCGCCACCTCGGTGGCGATCCTGTACCGCAACGAGGTCCTGGCGGGGGCGGTGTTCAACCCGATCCAGGACGAGCTCTACGTGGCGGTGCGCCGGCACGGGGCCACGCTCAACGGCCGGCCCCTGCGGGTGTCCGCCGAGGAGGAGCTGGCCGAGAGCCTGCTGGCCACGGGGTTCCAGTACGACGCCGTCGAGGGCAAGCGGATCAACCTGGACCTGTTCCGGGCGGTGCTGGCCGAGGCGCGCAACGTGCGGGCCATCGGCTCGGCCGCCCTGTCCCTGTGCTACGTGGGGGCCGGGCGGATCTCCGGCTTCTGGGAGCTGCGCCTGGGGCCGTGGGATCTGGCGGCGGGGACCCTGGTGGTCCGGGAGGCCGGGGGCCGGGTGACCCGGCTGGACGGCGGCCCCTTCGACGTCTGGCAGCCGTCCGTGGTGGCGACCAACGGGCGCATCCACGAGGCCCTGGTGCGCCTTCTCCAAGGGGCGGCCCGGGAGGAACCGGCCCGCGGCGGGCTGGGCAACGGCTGATCCGGCCGCCGCGGGCGTGCCTGGCTGCGGCGGTGCCTGCGGCGGTGTTGGCGGCGGGGTTTTGCGGCGGTGTTTTGGCAGCGGGCCGGGCGGTTGGCGATGGGACGGTGGGGCGGGGGGACCGTGGGGCGGGGGCCGGTGTGCCGGCCGCGTCCCCCCAGGGCGCCGGTGTCGTCCGGGAACGCCCGCAGGACGGAGGGCCGGTGGGGTTCACGGGCGTCACCCGGGCCGCGGGGGGTGTGAGCCGGTGCCCGCCCCTAGGCCTCCCTTCCCCCGAGGGGATCGCCCGCTGGGCGCCCGCCGCCCAGCGGGCCGCCGGTGCCCGCGCCGGCCGGCCGGCTCGTCCCCCGCACCGCCCGCCACGCCGACAGCACCTGCTCGGTGCCGGGGACCAGCCGGTACCGGTCCACCTCGGCCCAGGGCACCCAGGCGGCCTCGGCGGCGTCGTCGGCCGCCTGCAGGGTCCCGCCCACGGGCCGGGCGGCGAAGAACAGGATCACGTAGTGGAACCGGACGCGGCGGGCTTCGTCCCGGTTGACCGCGTCCTTGTACATCAAGAAGTCCTGGACCTCGACCTCCAGGCCCGTCTCCTCCCGTACCTCCCGGCGCAGGGCCTCTTCCACCGTCTCGCCCAGTTCCACCGCCCCGCCCGGCAGGCCCCACCACCCGCGGAAGGGCTCGCCGCCCCGCCGCACCAGGACGACCCGCTCCCCGTCGCTGACCACCGCATGGCAGGACGGGCGGGGATGGGTTGGATACTGGAAGGTCGCCACCCGCTCCACCTCCGAGGAGGAGTTCGATCCGCCGGCGGGGTCTTCCCCCCGCCCGGGGGCCCCGACCGGATCTTCTCTCCAGCATAGGGATCCCCGTCCTGGACCTCAAGTCGAGCGAAAACAGTAGAAAATGACGCAAAACGTAATACAACCCCGTTAAAATGCTGGACAAGCCCAAAAAATTTGCGATCTACCTCGAAACCCTCTCTCGGGTGGGGAAGAACCGGCCGCCGCAGGGCGCCGGCCGGGCCCGCCGGGCGGTGGTGCGGGGAGGGCCGCCGCCGGGCCGGCCGGTCGCCGGTGGCCGGTCATCCCCCGGGGAGGGACAAGACAGGAGGTGGGTTCCGGCGCATGGATCCGACGATGAGGCTTGCAGGCGGGCGGTGGGGTCGCAGGTGGCGGCTCGCCGGGACGGTGCTGGCGCTGGTGGCCGCCGGAGCGCTGCTGGCCACCCCCTTGCTGGCGGCCGCGGGAACCGGCGGGGCATCGGCACAGGGCCACGTGGTCACCCGTGCGCAGGTGCTGGCCGAGGCGGCGGCGGTCTTCACGGGCCCGGAAGCCGGCGGCCAGGCGGCGGCGTTCGGGCAGATCCAGGCCGGCGGCCAGGGGGGCCTGGTGTCGACCGGCGACGCGCCGACGGGCCTGACGGGCCGCGGCCCCGCCGCGGGCGCCGAGGGGGCCCCGGGCCCCGTGCTGGGCTTGTGGCAGCGGATCCGGGGGCTGGTCGTCGCCCTGTGGCAGAAGGTGGAGACGACCCTGGCCCGGGGGTCGCAGGCGGAACCCGCCGGCCCGGCTGCG
>DATCLH010000103.1:0-3348 GCA_036564035.1 Thermaerobacter sp. | reverse complement strand
GGGGGTGGAGCCCGGCGGGAGGGGGGACCGGGCCCGGGAGGCGGAGCCGGGGAGGACCGGGGTGGGGGGCGCAAGCCCAAGCCCGCGGGCCGGTGGCTGGAGCATCTGGCCCGGTGGGGCGAGCGCCTCCTTTCGCCCCTGGCGGCGGCGGTGATCACCGTCTCGGCCCACGACTACCGGGAAGGCCTCCGCCACGGCCTGTTCGACCCCCGGCGGGCCGTGGTGATCCCCAACGGCGTCGCCGATCCCCGCCAGGCGAAGCCGGGCCCCGGCGGTGGAAGCCCAAGCTCCTCGACCCTGCGGATCGTCATGGTCGCCCGCTTCGAGCCGCCGAAGGATCACGCCACCTTGCTGCGGGCCGTCGCCCTCCTGGACGGCCACGGCCACCTGGTGGACGGCCGCGGCCCCCTGGGCCACCCCAACCACGACTGGGTGGTGGAACTGGCCGGCGACGGGCCGGCCCTGCCGGAGGCCGTGGCGCTGGCCCGCCGGATGGGGATCGACCACCGGGTCCGCTTCCGCGGCGCCTGCCCCCACGGGGCCGGGGCGTTTCAGGACGCGGCCGTGGCCGTCCTCTGCACCAGGCGGGAGGGGCTGCCCCTGACCGTTCTCGAGGCGATGGCGGCCGGCGTGCCCGTGGTGGCGACGGCGGTGGGCGGCGTGCCGGAAGCGGTGCGCCATGGCGTCACGGGCTTTCTCGTTCCTCCCGGCGACCCGGCGGCCGTCGCCCGCTACCTGGCGACGCTGCTGGCCGACCCGGCCCTGCGGCGGCGGATGGGGGCCGCGGCCCGGGCCCGTTACGAGGCCCACTACACCGTGGACCGGATGGTGGCCGCGACCCTGGCCGTCTACCGGGCGGCCTGCGCAGGCCAGTCGCCGGGAGCCGGGGGACCCCGGGGCACCGTTTGGTGAGCGGTTCCCAGATCGTGCGGGCGTTTCGGAACGTCCAAGGGCGAGCCGGGGAAACGTCCAGGGGCCAGCCGGCGAGACGTCCGGGGGCAAGCCCGAGACGTCCAGGGGCGAGCCAGCGAACAGGCCTGGCCACCCCCGGCCCGGCGCGGTACCATACCCGGCGGGGGCGATTCTCCTGCAAGCACCGCTCCTGCAGGCGCAAGGCCTCGGCCGCCGGCTGCCGCCAGCGGGTGACCAGCCGGCCCGGTGGGTATGGCGCGGAGTCGACTTGACCCTGGCGGAGGGGGAGAGCCTGGCCCTCACCGGCCCCTCGGGCACCGGCAAGACCCTGCTCCTCCGGGTGCTGGCCGGGCTCGACCCCGCCGACGAGGGCACCGTCCTCCTGGAGGGCCGGCCCCAGCCCGCCTGGCCCGCGCCCCTCTACCGGGCCCGGGTCGTCTACGTCGCCCAGCGTCCCGCCCTGTTCGACGGCACCGTGGAGGACAACCTGGCCCGGCCCTTCACCCTGGCGGTGCGGCGGGCGGCTTCCGGTTCTGGACGAACCGGCCGCCCGGGCGGGTTCGACCGCCACCGGGCCCAGGAACTGCTGGCTGCCCTGGGCCGCGAGGCCGCGTTCCTCCAGCGGCCGGCGACGGCCCTGTCGGGCGGCGAGGCCCAGATCACCGCCCTGGTCCGGGCCCTGCTGGTGGAACCGGCCATCCTCCTTCTGGACGAACCCACCGCGTCCCTGGACGAGGCCACCGCCCGGGCGGCGGAGGACCTGATCGCCCGCTGGCGGGCGGCCGCACCGGGCCGCGCGTGCCTGTGGACCAGCCACGACCGGGACCAGCTCCGGCGGGTGGCGGACAGGGAGGTCCCGCTGGTGCCCGCCGAGGCGTAGGCAAGGCCGGGGCCGGGTCAGGATCGCGCCAGGATGGAGCCGGTGGCGCCAGGCAGGAGCCAGGAACCGAGGCCGAGTCGAATCGGCCGGCCCGATGGAGCGATCGCGCCAGGTCGGAGCCAGGGATCGAGGCCAAGCCGAGCCGGCCCGGCCGAGGGCCGGGCCGAGGCTCGGGGTGGCAAGGGAGGACCCGCGGTGGACGCAGGTTACGTCCAACTGGGCTACGGCGAGCTGGCCCTGGCGGCGGGGCTGATCCTGATCAACGGCGCCTTGTCCCTCGCCCTGGGGCTCGGGCTGGAGCGCCGGCTCCTCGTGGCCTCGGTGCGGACCGTGGTCCAGCTGCTGCTCATCGGTTACCTGCTAAAGTTCATCTTCGGCCTGCGGCATCCCCTGTGGGTGCTCCTGCTCGGACTGGCCATGGTGGCCCTGGCGGGACAGGCCGCGGTGGCGCGGGTCAGCGGCCGGTTCCGCGGAATCTACGCCGGCAGCACGCTGTCGATCCTGGTGTCGTCCTTTCTGGTCACGGGCCTGGCGGTGACGGCCATCGTGCGGCCGGAGCCGTGGTATGAGCCCCAGTACGTGGTGCCCCTGCTGGGGATGGTGCTGGGCAACACGCTGAACGGCATCTCCCTGGGCCTCGACCGTTTCCTGGAGGGCCTGAGGCGCCGCCGTGACCAGGTGGAGGGCCTGCTGGCCCTCGGCGCCACCCGCTGGGAGGCGTGCCGGGACGTGGTCCGGGATGCGGTGCGGACCGGCATGGTCCCCACCCTGAACAGCATGGCCGTGGTCGGCCTCGTCAGCCTGCCCGGCATGATGACGGGCCAGATCCTGGCTGGCGCCGACCCGGCCGACGCCGTCCGCTATCAGATCGTCATCATGTTCATGATCGCCGCGGCGACGGCGTTAGGGACCCTGGGGGCCGTGGCGTATGCCTACCGGTCGCTCCTCGACGGTTATCACCGGCTGCGCCTGGATCGGCTTCGCCAGTATGGAGAGAACCGTTACAGGTGAAAACGCGAGATCTCCATGACGGATGCTGCACCAAAATTTGCCTTTCGGCAATGGCCGAACGAACCGGCTAGTGAGGCGTCCCTGTTCCCACGGGCGAAGTCGCCGGTTCGTCCCCGCTCGCGCCGGTTCCCCCTGGCGTACCCGCCCCCGCCGGCGGCCGTCCGGGAGGAACCGGCCCCCGACCCGCCGCGGGCCCGTCCACGGTGCCGAAGCGGGTCTGGATCACCGCCCCCACGGCCAGCGCCGCCACCACGAGGCCCGACGCCCAGCCCACCACCGGCACGTAGCGCAGGAGGCCGAGCAGCGCCACCCCCACGGCCAGCATCAGAAGGGGATCCCGCCCCGGCACCACCTTCCGTCCCACCAGGGAGGCCACGGCCACGTACCCGCCCAGGCGCGCCAGGGCGTAGGCCACCCCCAGGGCCAGGGCCACGGGGATGCCGATCACGGTGATCCCGACCAGCACCACCGCGGGGTAGAACAGCACCATGGCGGCCAGCCCGTAGAGGCCCGTGCGCAGCGGATCGTTCTCGATGACCGCGCTC
>DATCLH010000102.1:0-2965 GCA_036564035.1 Thermaerobacter sp. | reverse complement strand
GGGCTCGTGAGGGTCCACCACGTCGATGAGATGGTGGGGCACACCCCGGCGCCGCCCGGGAGGGGGTTTGTCCGTGCCGATGTCCATGCCCCGGTAGACCTGCATGGCGTCCGCGCTGATGACCTCGCCGCCCAGGCGCCGCGCCAGCTCGATGGCCATCTCCGTCTTGCCCACCGCCGTGGGACCGACCACGACCACCACGGCAAGCGCCGACGGTGGCACGGCCGAACAGGACGGCGCTGACGGGAAGCTCGCCGGCGGCGGGGGCGGCGGCGTAAAGACCGGCTCATCCACGGGCCGGCCACACCCCGTAGGCCACCCGGCTGGAACGACCTCCCATGAGCCTGGGTGGTTTCAAGGCGTCCAGGCGGGTGGAGTCCCGGCGGTCCTTGAGCACCACGCAGCGACGTGCCACCCGGCAGGCCTCTTCCAGGGTCTCGGGTTCCAGGGCTCCCTCGAAGGCTACCCGGCGCCAGGCGGCCATGGCAGCCGAGCCGCTCAGCGGGCGCTCGAACAGGACGTCGAAGTAGACCACGTCGAAGCTGCCGGCGGGCTGCTGGCGGAGCCACTGCCGGTGGTCGGCGGCGCGAACCTCGATGCGACCTGCGGCGGCCGCCACGACAGCGTCCGGCCACGGGTAGCGGCGCAACCCCTCCCGCACCAGCACCGCCAGCACCGGCACCCGCTCTAGACCCACGACCCGGCCTTCGGGTCCCACCGCGGCCGACGCCACCAGCGCATCCGCCGCCAGCCCCAGGGTGGCATCCAGCACCCGGTCCCCCAGTGCCAGCTCCATGGCCTCCACCATGGGGTCGGGCCGGCCCTGCCGCAGCCGCCGGATGCGCTGCAGGGCCATGCCGGGGTGATAGTACAGCTCCTGCCCGTCGGCATACAGCGAAAGCCGCTGCCGTTCCACCACCAGGACCAGGGGACGGGGCCGCCGGGCGGCCGGTTCGCCTGCCGGCGGAGGGCTGCCCGGGGCGGCTGGTGCGGCTGCGCTCAGCCGGGACAGGCCGAGCGTGCCACGGGGGACGTAGCGTGCCCCCAGCTCGGCGGCCAGCCGGAGCGCGTCCGCCTCCTGGAGGGGCAGCGGGTCACGGCCCGTGGTCACCAGGACGTCAACGGGCAGGTGGTCTTCCGAACCGGCGGTGGAGCTCATCGGGCGTCACCTGCACCAGTACCGGCCGCCCGTGCGGGCAGGTGTAGGGGTTCTCCAGCCCGCCCAGGTCGGCCACCAGCTGTTCCATCTGTTCCCGGCTGAGGGCATCCCCCGCCTTGACGGCACTGCGGCAGGCCAGGGTCTTGAGCAGCCGGTCCTCCCAGGGCAAGAGCCACTGCGGCGCCATTGGGCCTTCCGGCCCGTCCGGCGAGGGCAGGTCGGCCTGCTGCGCCAGCTCCTCCAGCATGCGGGACAGGCCCGCGGGGTCGGCCAGGCTTTCGGGAGCGGCCGCCGGCACGCTGCGCACACGCCAGGCCCGGGAGCCGAAAGGCTCGGCCTCCAGGCCCAGACGGGCCAGCCAGGGTTGAAGAGCCCGCAGGGCCTCCGAGCCGGCGGGGCTCAGGTGCACCAGGACCGGTTCGAACAGGGCCTGGGCGGGCGGCGCCGGCCCCTGCAGCCGGGCCCGGCGGAGCCGTTCGTAGATGAACCGCTCGTGGGCCACGTGCTGGTCCACGATGAGCAAGCGCCCGCCCCACTCCGCCAGGATGTAGGTGCGGAACACCTGTCCCAGCACCCGCGGCCCCTCGAGCCACCCCTGGCCCAGGGGAGGACCTCCCGCCGCCGCGGCGGCCGCATACGGCCCTGCGGGCTCCCTGGCCTCTCGTGCCCCGGCGGGCGCCCGGGCAAGGCCGGCGGTGGGTTGCGCGGGGTGCGCCGTCGAGACGGCCGGCGCCAGTTCGGCAGGGGCATCGGGCCGGCTGACCGGCGCCGCGAGGGCCACCGGTGCAGGGCCGCCGGATCGGACGGGACTGGCCCTGGCCAGGGCGCCCCGGACGGCCTCCGCCACCGCCGCGAAGACCACGCGCTCGTCGGCGAAGCGGACGTGCACCTTGGCCGGGTGCACGTTGACGTCCACCCAGCCGGCCTCCACGGTGAGATACAAGAGCCCGACCGGAAAGCGCCCCGCCGGCAGGGCGGTCTCGTAAGCCCGGCAGGCCGCCGCCACCACGGTGCGGTCCTCCACCCAGCGGCCGTTGACGAAGCACCATAGGGCGCTGCGGGTGGGGCGGTGCTCGCCGGGGGGCCCCACCAGCCCCCGCACCTCCACCGGCCCCCGGGCGCAAGCCCCCTCCAGCAGGGCTGCGGCCAGCTCCGGCCCCAACACGCAGGCGGCCGCGGCCCGCTCCTGCCCGTCGCCGGGGGTGCTCAGGCGCACCTGGCCGTCCAGCCGAACCTCGAAGGCCACGTCGGGCCGGCTGAGGGCCAGCCTCTGTGCCATCTCCAGGCATGCGCGCCGCTCGGCCGGCGGGCGGCGCAAGAAGCTGCGCCGGGCCGGCGTGTTGTGGAACAGGTCCGTCACCCGTACGGTGGTTCCGAAGGCGCCGGCCGCCGGGCCGCTCTCCAGCTCCCGGCCCGCCCGCACCCGCACCCGGAAGGCGTGGGAGGCGCCGGGCGGGCGGGTGACGAGTTCCACCTCGGCGACGGCCGCGATGGCCGCCAGCGCCTCCCCGCGAAAGCCCAGCGTGCGGATGGCAGCCAGATCCGGCTCGCCCTGCAGCTTGCTGGTGGCATGGCGAGCGAAGCACAGCCGGGCGTCCTCGGGGTCCATCCCCTCCCCGTCGTCCCGCACCGTGATGCTGTCGGGTGCGCCGTCGATCTCCACCCGCACCCGGCGGGCCCCGGCATCCAGGGCGTTTTCCACCAGCTCCTTGACCACGGACGCGGGCCGCTCCACCACCTCGCCGGCGGCGATGCGGTTGATCAGGGAGGCCGGAAGGAGCGTGATCTTACCCATGATTCACCGGG
>DATCLH010000101.1:0-2758 GCA_036564035.1 Thermaerobacter sp. | reverse complement strand
CCCTGGCGGACGACCCCGAAGTTCAGCAGGCCTTCGCCGCCGGCCGGGGCGAGGTCATCGCCACCGACCCCCAGGCCCGGCGGGTGATCCTGGAGGAGGTGGTCCGGGAACAGCGCCGCCTTCTGGACGAACCGGCCCTGCGGGACGACGCCCTGCGCGCCAACGCCGAGCTCACCCGCGCGACCTCGACGGCCCGGCAGACCCGGCCCGCGATGCTGGAGAACACCGTCGACCTCCTGGAGGGCATCCCCGAGGATCCCGAGCTGCGCCGCCGGCTGGTGGACGTCATGCGGGAACTGATGAAGGACCCGGCCATCCGGGCGGATCTGATGGCCATGATGCGCAGCATGATGGGAGGGACCGCTGGTTCGTCCGGTGGGGGTGGAACCGGCCACGGCGGCTCCGGGGACGGTTCCGGAGGCGGATCCGGCACGGCCGGGGGAGGCGGCCGGGCGGGCGCGGCCAGCGGCGCCTCGGGCGGTTCCGGAGCGGCAGGCCCTTAGGGCTCCCGCAGTGGCGGGATGGGCGGGGGAGGGGGCACCTCCGGCCCCGGCGGTTGCCCCGGCGGATCCGCTCGTTGAGTCGTTGAATCGGACCTGGCAAGCGGTCGACCCCGGGGCGCCGGCAGGGAGCCACCTTGCCGGCCCCCGGGGGTATCGCCCGGAGTGCCGCGCTGGCCAGGTCAAGCGCCGCCCGCCGGACCGGTCAGCAGGAGGGCCCGAACGCTCCGTTGAGGTTCACCCCAATGGCTCCTGCCCCATGGCACCCCATCGGCCGCCGGCCCCAACACCCCACAGGAGCGGCCCGGACCCGATCCCTCGAGGCCCCAAGGTCACCGCCAGGTCCCTACTGGGCGGACACCGACGTCTGCCTGGCGGCCGCCCCGGAAACCCAGAGGCCGGCTTCGTCCCGAACCAGGCCGCAGGCCTCCTTGACCTCGGCCATGGTCTCGCGGGCGATGGCCCGGGCCCGCCGGATCCCGTCCCGCAGCACCCGCTCCAGGTAGGCCGGGTCGTTCTCCAGCTGGGCCCGGCGCCGGCGGAAGGGCTCCAAACTGCGGATCAGGGCATCGGCCAGGGTCCGCTTGAGGTTGACATAACGCAGCGTCCCCGCGTCGTACTCCGCCCGCAGCTGGCGGTACTCCTCCTCGGTGCCGAAGAGCTTGAGCAGGTGGAACAGGTTGGCCACGCCCGGGCTCATCCCCTCGCCCGTGGGGCCGGTATCGGTCACGGCCTTCATGATCTTGTCGCGGATCTCCTCGGGCGGGTCGGCCAGGGCAATCAGGCTGCGCGGCCCCAGGCTCTTGCTCATCTTCTTCTCCGGCTCGGTCAGGCTCATGATCCGGGCCGTCTCTTCCTGGACCAGGGCCTGGGGCTCGGGGAACAGCTTGACCCCGAACAGGTGGTGGAACCGGCGGACGATCTCGCGGGTCAGCTCCAGGTGGGGGAGCTGGTCTTCGCCCACCGGGACGACCTCGGCCTTGTAGAGCACGATGTCCGCCGCCATCAGCACCCCGTAGGACAGCAGGCCGAGATTGACATAATCCGGGTGCTGCTCGACCTTTTCCTTATATGTCGGCACCCGTTCGAGCCAGGCCACGGGCGTCACCGTGCCCAGGATCCAGGCCAGTTCGGTGTGTTCCGGCACGGCGGACTGGGCCATTAGGATCGAGCGCTCGGGATCGACCCCCGCGGCCAGGTAGTCGATGAGGAGCTCCTTCACGTTGGTCCGCATCTCCGCCGGATCGTAGGGCGTCGTCATGCCGTGGTAGTCGACGATGGCATAGATGCACTCGTACCGGTCCTGAAGCTCGATCCAGCTCTTGATCGCCCCCAGGTAGTTGCCCAGGTGGATCTGGCCCGTCGGCCGGATGCCGCTGAAGACCCGCTTCCGCCCCATCGCTTGCGTCCTCCCGTTTCCGGCGCCAGGTGGAAATGGCGGCTTCCGCCCGCCGGCGGTCCGGTGGCTCCCGGCTGCCGGTGTGTCCATCATCTTACCCTTCCCGGTAAGTCCTGTCGACGCCGCCCCTGCGCCACCGCCACGCCTCGACGCCGGCCGGGGCCGGCTCCGGCCGCGGCTCCCGCGCCGCGCCGCCACCGGCTGCGGCCCGACGCGTCGGGTGCCCGGCCGCCGGCCCGCCGGGCCGGCTTCCCGGGGCAGGGTCACCCGGGAACCGGTGCAGCGGGCGAAGCGGCTGTAACGGCCGCTGCAGGGGGGAGGCTGAAGGGTCTGGCCCGCCAAGCGGGCCCGGCGCCCACCCGCGTGACGGCGGCTGCAGAAGGGGAGGCTTAAGGGCTCCCCCATCCGCATACCGATGATTGCCATGACCCGGCCCCCCCACCCAAACGACAGCCCGCCCGCCCCGGTCACGGGGGCGTGGCCCGTGGCCGCCACCTTCATCGGCACGGTGGTGGGGGCGGGCTTTGCCTCCGGCCAGGAGATCCTGACTTTCTTTACCCTCTACGGCCCGCCGGGCACCGCCGGCCTGATGCTGGTGGCCGTCGCCTTCGCTGTGGGCGGCCGCTGGTGGCTCGAGCTGGGCGCCCGGACGGGAGCCCGCTCGTACCGCGACGCCCTGGCCGCGGTGGCCGGCCCGTGGGCCGGCGGGGTGCTGGACGGGTTGCTGGCCGCCGCCCTCTTCACCGGCGTCGGGGTGATGACGGCCGGGGCCGCCGCGGTCACCGCCGACCAGCTGGGCTGGCCCCTCTGGGCCGGGCGCCTCCTCTTCGCCCTGCTGTGTGCCGTCACCGTCTGGCGT
>DATCLH010000100.1:0-9305 GCA_036564035.1 Thermaerobacter sp. | reverse complement strand
CCGGCCTCCACCCGCTCGCCGAGCCGCTTGGCCATCACCAGGCCGGCGCCCAGATCGATGACGTCCTCCTTGCGGGCGCGGCCGGCGCCCAGCACCATGGCCGCGGTGCCGACGGCCTGGGCGTCCATGGCCACCAGGTAGCCGCCGCGGGGCGCGGCGAAGGCCTCCCGGTAGCGGGCCTGGGGCAGGCGATCGGGGTCGTCCACCGCCCGGGCATCCCCACCTTGGGCCTCGACCAGCCGCCGCAGCATGGCCAGGCCGTCGCCCGCTTCCAGGTGGCGCGCCAGCTGCTGCCGCCCGGCGGCCGGATCGGCCGCCTTGCCCGCCAGCCAGAGCATGATGCCGCCCAGCGCCAGGCAAACCTCCGTCAGCTCGGCGGGACCCTGGCCGCGCAGGGTGGCGATGGCCTCCCGCACCTCCAGGGCATTGCCCACCGCCCGCCCCAGGGGCTGGTTCATGTCGGTCACCAGGGCGACGACCCGCCGCCCCAGGTGGCGGCCGATGTCGACCATCAGCCGGGCCAGCTCCAGGGCCCCGTCCAGGCTCTTCATCAGGGCGCCCGATCCGGTCTTGACGTCGAGGACGATGGCGTCGGCGCCGCCGGCGATCTTCTTCGACATGATGCTGGCGGCGATCATCGGGATGCTGTCCACGGTGGCGGTGACGTCCCGCAGGGCGTAGAGGCGCTTGTCGGCAGGCACCAGATCGGCCGTCTGCCCGGCGACGGCGATGCCCACCTCCCGCACCTGGCGAGCGAAGGCGTCGCGGCTCAGCTCGACCCGGAACCCCGGGAAGGACTCCAGCTTGTCCAGGGTGCCCCCGGTGTGGCCCAACCCGCGACCGGAGAGCTTGGCCACGGGCACCCCGGCGGCCGCCACCAGGGGAGCCAGGACCAGGGTGGTGGTGTCCCCTACCCCGCCCGTGCTGTGCTTGTCGACCTTGACGCCGGGGATGTCGCTGAGATCGACGGTCTCGCCGGAGAAGGCCATGGCCCGGGTGAGGTCGGCCGTCTCCCGGGCATCCATGCCCCGGAAGAACACGGCCATGGCCCAGGCGGCCACCTGCTCGTCGGGGATGGTGCGGCGGGCCACCCCCTCCACCCACCACTCGATCTCCTCCCGGGTCAGGGTGCCGCCGTCCCGCTTCTTGAGAATCAGGTCGTACGCCCGCACGGGGCCCGCCTCCCTCTCCCGCGTGTTGACCGCCGGCCGGTCTGGGGCCGGTTCGTCCAGGGGGACCGGATCCCCAGGCCGCGCCGTCCGGGTCTCAAGCCGGTGGCTCCGGCGCGCCGGCCAGGATGGCCAGGCTGGCGCTGGCGCCGATGCGGTTCGCCCCGGCGGCTACCATGCGGCACGCCGTGGCGTAGTCACGGATGCCGCCCGACGCCTTGACACCCACCCGGGGCCCCACCGCCGCCCGCATGCGGCGCACCGCCTCTTCGGTGGCGCCGCCGGCGCCAAATCCCGTGGAGGTCTTGACGAAGTGGGCGCCCGCCTCCACGGCCAGCCGGCAGGCCTGGTCGATCTCCTCCGGGGTGAGCAGGCCGGTCTCGAGGATGACCTTGACCAGGGCCCCGGCGGCTGCGGCGACGGCAACCACCCCGTGCAGGTGGTCCACCACCTCCCGGTGCCGGCCCGCCTTGAGCAGGCCGATGGGCTGGACCACATCCAGCTCCCGGGCCCCCGCGGCGACGGCCGCCTCCGCCTGGCGCGCCTTGTCGGCGGCCGAGCCGGCCCCCAGGGGGAAGTCGATGACCGTGCAGACCACGGGTCCGGCGCCGGCCAGGAGCTCCGCCGCCAGCGGAACGTAGAGAGGGTTGATGCAGACGGCCGCGAAGCCGTGCTCCACCGCCTCCCGGCAGAGCTGCTCGACCTGCTGGGGCGTCGCCTCCGGCTTGAGCAGGGTGTGGTCGATCATGGCCGCCAGCTGCCGCCGGTCCAGGGCCGGGGCGGTCTCGGGGGCCCCGCCCAGGGAGTTGTCGCCGGAATGGGTCACCGGCCGTCCTCCTTTCGGGCTGTAGCGGCCTCCGCGGATCGGCCTGGAACGGCCTCCACCGGCCCCTCCTCCCGTCCGGGAGCCGCCTGGCCCCAGGCCGCCCGGGGGGTCGAACCCAGCTGGTGGTGGCGGCGGCACCGGGGCTCGTAGGACTCGTGCCCGCCGATCAGGATCACCGGATCGTCGGGCGCGGCGGGCCGCCCGCCGATCAGCCGCTGGGTGAAGGTGGCCGGCTCCCCGCAGACCACGCAGATCGCCTTGAGCTTGACCACCTCGTCGGCCAGGGCCATGAGCTCCGGCATCGGCCCGAAGGGCCGCCGGGCGAAGTCCATGTCCAGGCCGGAGACGATGACCCGCATCCCGGCCTCCACCATCTCTAGCACGGCGGGCACGATGGCGGGGGCGAAGAACTGGGCCTCGTCGATCCCCACCACCTCGGCCGCCGCGCCGGCCGCCCGGGCCGGGATGTCCTGGGGCCGGTCGGCGGGGATGACCACCGCCTCCAGATCCCGCCCGTCGTGGGAGGCCACCGCGTCCCGCCGGTAGCGGTGGTCCAGGTCGGGCTTGCAGAGGAACACCCGCCGGCGGGCGATGCGGGCCCGCTGCACGCGGCGGAGGAGCTCTTCGGTCTTGCCCGAGAACATCCCGCCGGTGATGACCTCGAGGTAACCTGCCATGTCCGGTCCGTTCGCTCCCCTTCCCTCTCCCCGGGCCGTCGCTTCCGCGTGGGCAGCGGCGGTCTCTCGCGCCCGGGCGCCCGCCTACTCTTCGCGTGCCGGCGGCGCCGTTCCTGCGGGCGGCGGCGCGGTCCCTGGGGGCGGTGACGGCGCCGGCCCTCCGGGCGCGTCCCCGCCGGTGGCGGGATCCCCTCTGCCGGCTCCCTCCCCGCGACCGCCGGCGGGCACCGCGCCCTGGCCTCCGGCCCGGCCGGCCCCCGCCGGGCCGGCCGGGCCCCGGCGGGCCTCGATGACCGGCGCCAGGCGCCCCTCGTAGCCCTGGTCGCTGGGCTCGTAAAACCGGGCCCCCAGGAGCTCGTCGGGCAGGTACTGCTGGCGCACGAAGTGGCCGGGATAGTCGTGGGGATACCGGTAGCCCCGGCCGTGGCCCAGGGCCCGGGCGCCCCGGTAGTGGGCGTCCCGCAGGTGGCGGGGCACGCCGGCGATGGCCCGTTCCTCCACCGCCTTCCAGGCTGCGTCGATGGCCTTGATCACCGCGTTGCTCTTGGGCGCCGTGGCCAGGTAGAGGACCGCTTCCGCCAGGGGGATGCGGGCCTCCGGCATCCCCACCTGCTCGGCGGCCGTGGCGGCGGCCGCCGCCACCTGCAGGGCCCGGGGATCGGCCAGGCCCACGTCCTCCGCCGCGTGGACCAGGAGGCGGCGGGCGATGGTGCGCGGGTCCTCCCCAGCGTAGAGCATCCGGGCCAGCCAGTACACGGCGGCGTCGGGATCGGAGCCGCGGATGCTCTTGATCAAGGCGGACATGTGGTCGTAGTGCTCGTCGCCCGTGGGGTCATAGGCCAGGGCCCGCCGCTGGATGGACTCCTCGGCCACGGCCAGGGTGATCCGCCGCACCCCATCCTCCCCGGGCGGGGTCGTCAACACCGCCAGCTCCAGGGCGTTGAGGGCCGAGCGGGCGTCGCCGCCCGCCACCCGCACCAGGTGCTCCAGGGCGGCCGGTTCCACCTCCACCCGGTACATCCCCAGGCCGCGCTCGGGGTCCTCCAAGGCCCGCAGCAGCAGCCGGCGGACGTCCTCGTCGGCCAGGGGCTCCAGCCGGAAGATCCGCGCCCGGGACACCAGCGGCGGGACGCAGGCGAAGTAGGGGTTCTCCGTGGTGGCGCCGATCAGGGCGACCAGGCCGCTCTCCAGGTGGGGCAGGAGGGCGTCCTGCTGGGCCCGGTTCCAGCGGTGGACCTCATCGACGAACAGGACTGTCGAGCGTCCCTCCAGGGCCCGCCGCTCCCGGGCCTGCTCCACCACCCGGCGCAGGTCGCCGACACCGGCGGTCACGGCGTTGAGGGGTTCGAAGTGGGCCCGGGTCGTCTGGGCGATGATCCGGGCCAGGGTCGTCTTGCCCGAGCCCGGCGGCCCCCAGAGGATGATGGACCCCAGCCGGTCCGCTTCGATGGCCCGCCGCAGGAGCCGGCCCGGCCCCACCAGGTGCTGCTGGCCGATGAACTCGTCCAGGCTGCGGGGCCGCATGCGCTCGGCCAGGGGCGCCTCCCGGCGCGCCCGTTCCTCCGCCGCCCGGCTGAAGAGATCGTCGGCCGGCTGGCTTGGCGTCGGCCGGCCCCCCTGCCCCCCTTGGGCTCCGGCGGGCCCCGCTTTGCGCACCACCTGCGTCGCTCCCTCCGGTCCCTTCCGGCGCCGTCGCCGGGAAACCCGCCCGGCCGGGCGTCAGGCCCCGGCCAGGATCCGGTGGAAGATGGCCAGGGCCCGGTCCGCGTCGGCCGGCCCCACGTCCTTGTGGGTCACCCAGCGCAAGCGCCGCGGGTCTACGGCGTTGACCTTGACCCCCGCGGCGGCCAGGGCTTCGGCCAGCTGGTAGGCGCTCCGCCCCGTGGCGGCGACGTCGGCCATCACCATGTTCGTCTGGACCGCGGTCATGTCCACCTGGACCCCGGGGAGGCTGGCCAGCCCCTCGGCCAGCCGGCGGGCCAGGGCGTGGTCTTCCGCCAGCCGGTCGATCATCGTCTCCAGCGCCACCAGCCCCGCCGCCGCCAGGATCCCCGCCTGGCGCATCCCGCCGCCCAGCGCCTTGCGGTAACGGCGGGCCTCGGCGATGAAGTCGGCGTCCCCCACCAGCACGGACCCCACGGGACAGCCGAGCCCCTTGGACAGGCTGAACATCACCGAGTCGGCCGGCGCCGCCAGCAGGCGGGCGGGCACCCCCAGGGCCACCGCCGCGTTGAAGATCCGCGCGCCGTCCAGGTGCACCTTGAGCCCGTGCCGGTGGGCGACCTCCGCCACCGCGGCGGTCTCCTCCGGGGTCATCACCGTCCCGCCCCAGCGGTTGTGGGTGTTCTCCAGGCACAGCAACCGGGGCGGCGGGAAGTGGATGTTGGCCGGCCGGATGGCCGCCTCCACCACCGCCGGGTCCAGGACGCCGCGGCGGGACGGCAGGGGCCGGACCTGGCAGCCGGCCAGCAGCGCCACCCCGCCGACTTCGTAGTAATAGATGTGGGATTCCTCTTCCAGCAAAACCTCGTCGCCGCGGCGCGTGTGGGTCAGCACGGCCGCCTGGTTGGCCATGGTGCCGCTGGGGAAGAACAGGCCCGCGGCCTTGCCGAGCCGCTCGGCCGCCGCCTCCTCCAGGCGCCGTACCGTGGGATCCTCGCCGTAGACGTCGTCACCCACCTCGGCCTCGGCCATGGCCTTGCGCATGGCCGGCGTCGGCTGGGTGACGGTGTCGCTGCGGAAGTCGATGAAGTCCGCCACCGCCGCTCTCCCTCCGGGACCGCCTCCCGGGCGGTCAGCAGTCCTGTCCTCAGGTGGGGTGGAACCCGCAACGCGGGCAGATCCAGCCCCACGGGCGCCGGGCCAGGGCGCCGCCGCAGGCCGGGCAGGCGAAGCTGCCCGGGGCCCGCTGGGGCAGGCCGGCCGGGGGCCCACCCTGGTCCTCCGGCCCGGAACCGGCGCCCGGCGCTGGGGCGGGGTCGGCCCAGCCCTGCGGCCGCTCCCCCATCCCCGCGGTCCCCGGCCCCGGGGTCCCGGAAATCATGCCGGCCAGCTCGCTGCCCTCCATGGGCCCCACGGGTTTCACCCTTCCGTGCCATGCCGCCTTCGCCGCCCCGATAGACGGGCGGGGCTGCGGCCCTGCCGGCCGCAGCCCCGCCCGCGCGCCCGTTCCACCTCAGCCGATGGCCTTCTGGATCTCCTGCTCCAGCTCCTCCTTGGGCCGGAAGCCGACGATCCGGGCGACGGGCTCACCGCCCTTGAACACGATCAGGGTCGGGATCGACATCACGCCGTAGCGGCTGGCGATGGTGCCGTGGTCGTCCACGTTGAGCTTCGTCACCTTCAGCCGGTCGGCGTATTCCTGGGCGATCTCCTCCACGATGGGGGCGATCATCCGGCACGGACCGCACCACGGCGCCCAGAAATCCACCAGGACGGGCCGGTCCGACTGGAGGACCTCCGCCTCGAACTGCTCGGCGGTGAGATCGAGGATGCCCGCTGCCATGTCAACGCCTCCTTCTCCGCAGGCCGGCCCGGTGCGGGGCACCGGTGACCTGCGGCATCCACCCATCCCCTCCCCGATGGCCCGATGCCCGGATCGGGATCCCCGGTCGGGATCCACGATCCATGGCGCCTCGCCGGGGGCTTTGCGACCCGCACCCGCAGGCGGCCACGGCCCCGGGAGGCTCCCCGGCCGGGGCGGCCGGGATGGGTACGCCTCCATCTTAAACCACATCGGCCGGCAGGGGACAACGGCCCAGGCGGGCCCGCCAGCCGCGCCCTCCCCGGCCGTCCCGTGCACACCGGCCGGCCCCGGGTCTTGTCCGTACCTGCGTCTTTTCCGTACCGGCCGTCTTGTCCGCACCGGCTGTACCGGCCGGCCTTCGCGCCGCCGTTCCACCGGCCCCGGGCTCCCTCCCGGCCCTTAGGGTGGCCTTTAGGGTACCCGCAACGCAAAACCGGCCGGGATGAACCGGCCGGCCTCTCCGCTGCAAAAGGCGAACCCCGCGTGTGCCGTGGCGCGCGAGTCTTTGAACCCGTTCCCCCACAGGTGGGTGCCCTCCCACGACCGTCTTGCCCGTCCCCTGCCGTGGGGGCATGGACGCAGGCCGCGGAGAGCCGGGCTCCCTTTGTCTTGGTGTTGGATCAAGACACTGCGCAGACCACGCGCACCGCAGGGTGCCGTGAACCGCTCCGCTTGTGCGCCTCCATCGTAGCACGGCCGGCCGGCGGCCTTCAATGACAAGTCGCTGGAGACGTCCGGCGGGACGGCCCGTTCCTACCGCGGCTGGATCCGGATGTGCAGCTCCTCCAGCTGGCCGGGATCCACGTCGGCCGGCGCGCCCGTCAGCGGGTCGACGGCCCGCGCCGTCTTGGGAAAGGCGATCACGTCCCGGATGCTGGAGGCGCCCGCCGCCAGCATGACGATGCGGTCGAAGCCGAAGGCGATGCCGCCGTGGGGCGGCGGGCCGTACTCGAAGGCCTCCAGGAGGAAGCCGAACCGCTCCCGGGCCTTCTCCGGCGGCAGGCCGATGGCGCGGAACACCCGCTCCTGCACGTCCCGGCGGTGGATCCGGATGCTGCCGCCGCCGATCTCGTAGCCGTTGAGGACCAGGTCGTAGGCCTTGGCCCGCACCCCGGCGGGATCGGTCTCGAGCCGCTCCAGGTCCTCGTCCCGGGGTGAGGTGAAGGGGTGGTGGCGCGCCACGTAACGGCCCTCGTCCTCGTCCCACTCCAGGAGCGGGAAGTCGACCACCCAGGCCATGGCCCACTCCTGCACCCGGGGCCAGCCCAGGCGCTCGGCCAGCTGGAGCCGCAGCTTGCCCAGCACGGTGGAGGCGCGCTCGGGCTCGTCGCCGGCCAGCAGCACCAGGTCGCCCGCCGTGACCCCAAGGCGCGCCGCCAGGGCGGCCCGTTCCTCCGGCGTGAAGAACTTCACCGTCGGGCCGCGCCAGGTTCCGGGGTCAGGCTCGGGGGCGGCGATCCAGGCGATGCCCCGCGCCCCCGCAGCCCGGGCGGCCTCGTCCAGGCCGTCCAGCTCCTTGCGGGAGAGGGCCGCACCCCCCGGCGCCCGCAGGGCGCGCACGGCGCCGCCGGCATCCAGCACCGACCGGAAGCCGCGGAACTCCGTGGCGGCGAAGACGTCGCTCACGTCGGTCACGGCTGGCTCGTACCGCAGGTCCGGCTTGTCGCTGCCGTAGCGGGCCATGGCTTCAGTGTAGGTGAGCCGCGGCAACGGCAAGGGGATCGCCACGCCCAGCAGCTCCCGCCAGAGCTCGGCCATCATCCCCTCGGCCATGGCCAGCACGTCCTCCACGTCGACGAAGCTCATCTCCACGTCGATCTGGGTGAACTCGGGCTGCCGGTCCGCCCGCAGGTCCTCGTCGCGGAAGCAGCGGACGATCTGGAAGTAGCGCTCGATGCCGGCCACCATCAACAGCTGCTTGAAGAGCTGGGGGGACTGGGGCAAGGCGTAAAAGCGCCCCGGGTAGAGGCGGCTGGGCACCAGGTAGTCCCGGGCCCCCTCCGGCGTGCTCCGGGTCAGCATCGGCGTCTCGACTTCCAGGAAGCCGTGGCGGTCGAAGTAGCGGCGCACCACCTGGTAGGCCCGGTGCCGCAGCCACAGGTTGCGGAACATGGCGGGGCGCCGCAGGTCCAGGTAGCGGTACCGCAGGCGCAGGGCTTCATCCACATCGGCGGCGGCGTCCAGCTCGAAGGGCGGCGTCTTGCTGGTGGAGAGGATCCACAGCCGCTCGGGGACCAGCTCCACCTCCCCGGTCTCCAGCCTGGGGTTGACCGCCTCCGGCGCCCGGCGGCGCACCAGCCCCCGGGCCACCACCACGTACTCGGCCCGCAGCGCCTCGGCCGCCCGCACCACCTCGGCGGGCGCTTCCGCGCCGTTGATCACCAGCTGCAGCCGCCCTGTGCGGTCCCGCACCTCGATGAACCGGAGACCGCCCAGATCCCGCACCCGGTGGACCCAGCCGGCCACCGTCAAGGTGCGCCCCACGTGCTCGGGCCGCACCTCGCCGCAGCCCAGGTCCCGGGCCATCGCGTCCCGCTGCCAGCCGCTGAGGGCCGGGACCAGGGTGGTCCCTTCCCGGCCGGGTTCGTCCATCGCCGTCACTTCGACTCCACCTCCGACCCAGGGTCGCCATGGCTCGCCCCGGCGCGGGCCGGGCCTCCCCGTGCACCCTGAGGGCTCGCCGCGCCGCTCCCCGCCCTGCCCGCGCCGGTCCCCGCCCCCGGCGATACCGGGTCCTCCGGCTTCGCGCCGACCGGTGTGGCGCCGGCCCCAACCGGCGGGGCATCCGCTCCGGCCGCATCCACCTCGCCTGGTGCGGCATCACCCCCCGCCGCAGCCGGGGCGGGCACCGGGGCGGGCGCCGGACTCGCCGGGTCCACCGCCGGCCGCCGCAGCGCCGCGGCCAGCTCGGCCAGGGGCACGGCGCGCTGCTCGCCGGTGGCCAGCTCGCGGACCGTCGCCTCCTTGCGGGCCCACTCCTCATCGCCCAGGATCACGGCGTACCGCACCGGCAGCCGCCCCGCCGCCCGCAGCTGGGCCTTGAGGCTGCGCCCCACGTGGTCCATGTCCACGGCCAGGCCGGCCTGCCGCAGGCGCTGGACCAGGGC
>DATCLH010000099.1:0-4237 GCA_036564035.1 Thermaerobacter sp. | reverse complement strand
GGTCGGGCACGAACAGGACGCGGTCGGGCCGGGCGATGGGGCTGATCACCTTCGCCACGTGCTCCTTGAGCTCCGCCTCCAGCTCGGGGCTGCCCTGCCGGCCCGCCTCCAGGATGACGAAGCCCACCGGCACCTGGCCCTTGAGCTCATGGGGCGCCGCGATCACCGCCGCCTCGGCCACCGCCGGGTGGGAGACCAGGGCGCTCTCGATCTCCATGGTGCTGAGCCGGTGGCCGGCCACGTTCATCACGTCGTCGACCCGGCCCAGGACCCAGAAGTAGCCGTCCTCGTCGATCTTGGCGCCGTCGCCCGGATAGTACACGTCCCGGCCCCACTTGGACCAGTAGGTGTTGATGTAGCGCTCCTCGTCGCCCCAGATGCCCCGCAGCATGGAGGGCCAGGGACGCAGGATGGCCAAATAGCCGCCCCCCTGCCCCGGCGGCACCGGGTTGCCCTGGTCGTCCAGGACGGCGGCCTTGATCCCCGGGAACGGCCGGGTGGCGCTGCCGGGCTTGGTCACCGTGACCCCGGGCAGCGGGGTGATCATGATGGCGCCGGTCTCCGTCTGCCACCAGGTGTCGACGATGGGGCAGCGGCCGCCGCCGATGTGCTCGTGGTACCACATCCAGGCCTCCGGGTTGATGGGCTCGCCCACGCTGCCCAGGAGGCGCAGGCTGGAGAGATCGTGGCGCCGCGGGTACTCGGGGCCATCGGCGGCGAAGGCGCGGATGGCCGTCGGCGCCGTGTAGAAGACCGTGACGCCGTACTTCTCGACGATCACCCAGGGTCGGTCCTTGTCCGGCCAGTCGGGTGCCCCCTCGTACATCACCGTGGTGGCGCCGTTGGCCAGGGGGCCGTAGACGATGTAGGAGTGGCCGGTAATCCAGCCGATGTCGGCCATGCACCAGTAGACGTCGTCCTCGTGCAGGTCGAAGACCCACTTGGTGGTGGCGTACACGCCGGTCAGGTACCCGCCGGTGGTGTGGACGATGCCCTTGGGCCGGCCGGTGGTGCCCGAGGTGTACATCATGAAGAGCATGTCCTCGGCGTCCATCACCTCGGGCGGGCACAGCCGCTGGGCCTTCTCCATCAGCTCGTGCCACCAGCGGTCGCGGCCCGGCGTGAAGGGCACGTCGTCACCGGTGCGCCGGACCACCACCACCGCCTCCACGTCCTGCTTGCCCCCGAGGAGCCGGATGGCCTCGTCGGCCTGGGCCTTGAGGGGCACCACCTTCCCCCGCCGGTAGAAGCCGTCGCAGGTGATGAGGAACCGCGAGCCGGCGTCCTGCATGCGGGAGGCCAGCGCCTGGGGGCTGAAGCCGGCGAAGACCACCGAGTGGGGCGCGCCGATGCGGGCGCAGGCCAGCATGGCGATGGGCAGCTCCGGGATCATGGGCAGGTAGATGGTGACCCGGTCGCCCCGCCGCACGCCCAGGTCCTTGAGGACGTTGGCAAACCGGTTGACCTCCCGGTAGAGGTCGTAGTAGGTCAGGGTGCGGGTGTCGCCGGGCTCGCCCTCCCAGATGATCGCCGCCTTGTTGCGGCGCGGCCCCCGGATGTGCCGGTCGACGCAGTTGACGCTGGCGTTGAGCTTGCCGCCCACGAACCACTGGGCGAAGGGCGGGTTCCATTCCAGCACCCGGTCCCACTTCTGGAACCACTCGAGCTCCTCCGCCCACCGCGCCCAGAAGCCCTCGGGGTCCCGCTCGGCCTCTTCGTAGACCGACTCGTCGCGCACGTGGGCCCGCGCCCGGAAGTCCTCCGGCGGCGCAAAGCGGCGCTCCTCCTTGAGAAGGGCGTCGATGGGCCGTGCACCGGCCTCTGCCATGATCTCCCCTCCCTGGGCGAGCAAGGGCCCGGCGACCGCTCCGGGCCCCACCGCCCGCCGGAATTCGTCCCCTGTACCTGTTATTAGGACGAAACCGGCCGGGATCCTGCGCCGGATGGCCGGACCGGGCCGTCGTGCCCCGGCAGGCCGGGCACGGGGCGGCCCCGCGGGGCCCGTTTGGGCCCGCGGGGCCGCCCCTGCCGGCCGGTTCGTCCCCCACGACCGCCGGTCAGTCGGCCGTCACCTCGCCGGGATGGGTCTCCCGCCAGATCGAGATCACGTTGGTCTCCTTGAGCAGGAACGTACCGACGACGAAGGTGATGGAGGCCACGATGATCGGATACCAGACGCCGGCGTAGATGTTGCCGGTGTTGGCCACCAGGCTGGCCGAGATGTAGGGTGTCAGGCCGCCGAACCAGCCGTTGCCCAGGTGGTAGGGCAGGGACAAGGCCGTGTAGCGGATCTTGCCCGGGAACATCTCGACCAGGAAGGCGGCGATGGGTCCGTAGACCATGGTGACGTAGATGACCTGGATCCAGACCAGCAGGGTCAGCACGACGGGATTGCCGGCGTACTGGTGCATCAGCTGGTAGAGCGGGTAGTAGGTCAGGGCGGCGATCAGGTTCCCCGCCATCATGATCGGCTTGCGGCCGATCCGGTCCGAGAGGTGGCCGAAGACGATGAAGAAGGGCGTGGCCAGGGCCAGGGCGACGGCCACGATGGTGTTGGCGGTGACGAAGTCGACCTTCAGGGTGTTCTGCAGGTAGACCAGGGCGTAGAACTGGCCGGTGTACCACACCACCGCCTGGCCGGCCGTGGCGCCCAGCAGGGCGAGCAGGACCAGCTTCCAGTTGCGGAAGGTCTCCGAGACCGGCGCCTGGGAGGTCTTCCCCTGGGCCTTGAGCTGCTGGAACAGGGGCGACTCCTGGAGGCGCATGCGCATCCACGCCGACAGCACCAGCAGGACCGCCGAGAGCAGGAACGGGATGCGCCAGCCCCAGGCGTTGAACGCCTCCGGGCTCATGGACAGCCGGACGCCCAGGATCACGCCCAGGGAGACGAACAGGCCCAGGGTCGCCGTCGTCTGGATGAAGGAGGTGTAAAAGCCCCGCCGCCCGTCCGGAGCGTGCTCGGCCACGTAGGTGGCTGCCCCGCCGTACTCGCCGCCCAGGGCCAGGCCCTGCAGCAAGCGGAGGACCAGGACGATCAGGGGCGCGGCGATGCCGATTTGGCTGTAGGTCGGCACCAGGCCGATGGCCGTGGTGGCGCCGCCCATGATCAGCAGGGTCATCAGGAACGCGTACTTGCGTCCGACGAGGTCGCCGAGGCGGCCGAACACCAGGGCGCCAAAGGGCCGCACCAGGAACCCGGTGGCAAAGATGGCCAGGGTGTTGAGCAGGGCGACGGTCGGGTTCCCCTTCGGGAAGAAGGCCGAGGCGATGACGGTCGAAAGGCTGCCGAAGATGTAGAAGTCGTACCACTCGATGATGGTCCCCCCGGCCGAGGCGGCGATGACGCGCCAGATGCTCTGGCGGTCCGCCGGGCCGGCGGTGGCAGTGACCGCACCCATTCAGAGGACCTCCCCTCTCGCGCTGAGCATCCCGCGGAACGCTCCCGGGCAGCCGGGGCCGCCCTACCCCGCACCGGGCCCCCAATCCCGGTCCGGGGCAACCCCTGGACGTCGGACCTGTTCCACCAATCCCTCCCTTCCTGCGACGGGCATCGCCGCCGGGGTGAACCCGTTCACCGGCCGTCGACCCCGGCCCGCAGCCGCAGCCGGGACCCGCGGCCTTCGGCCGGGCGGTCCGCGACGGCGGCGATTCGCGCCGGCGGTCCCATGGGGATACGACGGATGAGTGCAACGTGGCGGTGAACCGCGGCGGTTCACGGCGCGAGACGCCCGGGGCCCGTTGGGCCGGGGTCTGGCGTGGCGGCACCGCCTGGCGACGCCGCGGGATCGTCCCGTGGCACGATATGGGAAGGCTTATTCCGCGGCGGCCGGCGAACTCCTGCTGAAGGACGACCCGGCTCCCGCCGGCCGGCGGCGCAGCCGGGGCCACCGGGGCGCGGCCCCCGGACCCGGGCGCTCCACGGCCCGCCGCAGCCGCCAGCGGGCCTCCGCCCAGCGCACCGCGAAGAACACGGCCACGCTCAGGGCCAGGCTCGCCGCCCCCGCCGCCCCGTAGGCCGGGGTCGCATAAGGCGCCAGCGCCTCCCGGGTGAAGGCCAGGGCGGCCGCCACGGGCAGGGCCTCCCGCCAGCCATCGGGGAAGCCCGCCTGCATCCACTGCCCGGCGAAGCCAAAGAGGTACAAGGCCAGGCGCTCCAGGAGGAGCGGCCAGGCGGCGAAGGTCACGGGGTAGACCCAGCCGCGGCCGCCGTGGGTGAGCCCCGTGTACAGGCCCGCGA
>DATCLH010000098.1:0-8827 GCA_036564035.1 Thermaerobacter sp. | reverse complement strand
CGGCCGCCGGGTCGAGAAGGCCGGCCATGGCCAGGAGGTCCTTGTTGGTCTCGGTACCCATGACCGCGCCGGCTTCCTCCACGCCGGGGAGCTGGCGCAGGCGGCGCTGGAGCTGCATCAGGGTAATGGAGTCGAAGTAGGCACCCGGGCGGACCAGGCTGCGGACGGTACCGCCCCCGGGCGGCTGGGCGGCTGTCATCGCCTCACGCCTCCCCTATGGGTCCCGCAGGCGCCGGTGGGTCCAGCGCGCCCCGCGGGTTGGTGGGTCGACCTTTCCCCTCTGGGCCTTTCCCCCTCGGGGCGGGCCGATCTTTGGTGAACTCCTAACAAAGTGTCAATGGGGGGATTGCGGAACGGCCACAAAGGCGGGCCGGCCGGCGGGAGGAAAACCGGCACTCCAAAGAGGAAGTCCGCGGCCCGTCGCGAATGGCGCGGGAGGTGCGGGCGCGGACGGGCACGGTCCGGCCGGCGGCCCGTGACGGCTCCTGGCGGGCCCGGTAGGGTCCCCGCCCCCGGGGGTCCGGATGACCCCCTCTGGGGGTCCCGGATGACCTCCTGGCCGGGGAGCCCGGGTGGCCTGCGGGGCGCCGGGGCCGGAGGGCGGGTTCATCCGCGCGGTTTTCTTCAAACTGAGGGAGGAGCGAGGCACCTCCCAGGGGGGCGTTGCGTGATGGCGGCAGAGCGTAACGGGGTCGTGGGGTACCTGCCCCAAGACCGGCCGCCCTTCGGGGCCCTGGTCAGCCTGGGCTTTCAGCACGTGCTGACCATGTTCCCGGCCACCGTGCTGGTGGCCATCCTGACGGGCTTTGACGTGGGGGTGACGTTGTTTGCCTCGGGCTTGGCCACCATCGTGGCCGTGGTGGGGTCCCGGGGGCGCATCCCGCTCTACTACGGCGGCAGCTTCGCCTACATCGCCCCGGTGCAGGCGGTGGCGAAGACGTCGGGTCTGGCCGTGGCCCAGGCCGGCGTGGTGGCCACGGGCGTGCTCAACGCGGTCTGCGGCTGGCTGATCCAGCGGGCGGGCAAGGCGCGGCTGGACCGGGTGCTGCCGCCGGCGGTCACGGGCGCCGTGGCCATCGTCATCGGCATCGCCCTGGCCAAGACGGCGATGGACATGGCGTCGAAGAACTGGGGCATCGCCCTGCTCACCCTGATCCTGACCATCCTGTTCTCCGTCTACCTGCAGGGGCGGGGGCTGCTGGGCATGCTTCCCGTGTTGCTCGGGGCGGCCTGCGGCTACGTGGTGGCGGCGGCCACGGGCCACGTGGACTTCCGGCCGGTGGTGGAGGCGCCCTGGTTCGCCTTGCCTCGCTTCCAGCTGCCGGACTTCACGGCGCCCGGCGCCTGGCAGGCCATCCTGGCCATCGCGCCCATTGCCATCGCCACGATCCCGGAGAGCACGGCCCACCTCTACCAGATCAGCCTCTACATCGACCGGCTGGCGGAAGAGAAGGGCAAGCCGCCCCTGCGGATCAAGGACCTGATCGGGCTGAACCTGATCCTGGACGGGCTGGCGGACATCGTCCACGGCATGCTGGGCGCCTCGTCGGGCACCAACTACGGCGAGAACAACAGCCTGATGGCCATCACCCGCAACTACTCGACGGCGGTGCTGGTGGCGGCCGGCGTCATCGCCATGATCCTGGGCTTTTTCAGCAAGCTGTCGGCCCTGGTCGGCACCCTGCCCGAGTTCGTCACCGGCGGCCTGGCCATCTACCTGTTCGGCGTCATCGGCATGCAGGGCATCGCCCTGATGATGTCGGAGCGGGTGAACCTGTTCGACCCGCGGCAGCTGGCCATCGGCGCGGTGATCCTGGTGGTGGGCCTGGGCGGCAACGCCTTTGAGGGCGGCAACATCCCCATCTGGGGCATGAAGCTCCCGGCCATCGCCACCGCCGCGGTGGCGGGGATCCTGCTCAACCTGATCTTCCTCGCCTTCGACCGGAACCAGGCGACGGGGCAAGCGGCGCGGCTGGCGGAGCCGGCGCCGTCACCGGCCGGCGGGGACGACTGAGCCGCCGGGGCAGCCTGCTCGCCCGGCGGCCGCTCGGCGGCAACGAGGGAAGCCGCGCATCGCGGCACGCGCCGCCTCCGCTCGAGAAATGGCGGGGAGGCCGGAGGGGGGCCCGCGGGGTGGAGGGCGATCGCTGGTTGGATCGACCCGAAGCCGGTACCCGGGTCCCCCCTTGCTTCACGGGCCGGGTCGTGGCGGTCCACCGGGCTGGCGCCTATGCGGCCGGGTGGACCCGGCCGGCCGGTGTCGTTGAAGCCCCTGGACTCTCCTGGTTCCCGGGGCCGGCCGGGGGCGGGGAGGCCGCCGGGCCGGGCCGGCCCCACCGCCTTCCCCGGGCCTTCGTGGTGGTCGCCGTGGGGGACCGGCGCTGGCCGCCCGGTCCCTGGCACCTCCGCCTGCCCCTCATCCTGGGGGACGAACCGGCCGGGTGGCGGGCGTGGCTGGCCCCCGGGGCCCCCGTCGCCTGGGGCGCGGAAGGCGGGGTGGTAGGGTCCGGCCCCCGGGCCCTGCCGATCCCGCCACCGTCCCACTGGCAGCGCTGGACCCCACCCCGGGGGCCGCAGGGTCCGGCCCCGGCGCGCCGGCAGGCCTGTGCCGTCCTTGGCCACCTGCTGGCGGTGGCCCGGCGGCCGGGATGGGAGCCGGTGGCCGGGCGGGTGGCGGCGGTGTGGCGCTCCGCCGCCGCCGGCCGGTGGGACGCCGCCTGCTCCGCCGCCCTGGACGTGCTGGGGGCCGGGCCGGGGCTCACGCCGTCGGGCGACGACTGGCTGGCGGGGTGGACGGCCTATTGGGCCTGGCGTTCGGCCGGCAGCGGCGGGTTCGACCGGTGGGCCGGCGCGATCCGGGAGGCCGCCGCCCGCCGGACGGGCCCCGTGAGCCGGGCCCTGCTGGAAGGGGCCCTGGCCGGCGAGCTGCCCGAACCCGCGGCCGGGCTTCTGGCCGCCCTCTGGACCGGCCGGGCCGCGGCCGTCCCGGGGGCCGCCCGCCGGCTCCTGCGGGTCGGCCATTCCTCCGGGGTCGATCTGGCCTGGGGCCTGTGGATGGCGGCCCGGCTGGACGGCGCCACCGGCCCCGGGGCAAGGGCCGTTCCGCCCCGCCCGGTTTGATCGGACACGGGACCGGCTGCCCGCGGCCGCCAGCCCCGTGACCAGCGAGTTCACAAACCCACGCCCTTTCCCTTGTTTCGCTTCAACAAAGGTTTTGGGTCCCGCCAACCCTAAGACCCCACCCGGGTTAAATGCAGGCGCGGTCACCCGGCCGGTCCGAGCCCCCGACGATGCCGGGCCGCCGGCCGTTGCCCCGGGGTGGAAACGCCCCGGAGCCCGTTCCGACCAGGCAAGGAGGCATCCCCATGACCCGACCTGTCGTGCCCGTCGACCTCAGCCACGTCGAGCTGATCGACCTCTCCCACCCCTGGGGCGTCCACACCCCGGCCTTCGCCGGCTACGACGGCCCCGTGGTCAAGTGGATCAAGCGGCCCGCCTTTGACCGGGTGGGCGGCCAGAAGATCGAGACGACCCTCCACGTGGGCACCCACCTGGACGCGCCGATCCACTTCATCACCGGGGGCAAGGACATCGCCAGCCTGCCCCTGGACCGCCTCTTCGGCCCGGGCGTGGTGGTCGACATCAGCGACGAGGTGGGCGACTACGACATCTACACCCCCGACCACATCACCCGCAAGGTGGAGGTGCGCAAGGGAGACATCCTGATCATCCACACCGGTTACCACCACTACTACAACCATGGCGACCAGCCCGACGAGGAGCGCTACTTCTGCAAGCACCCGGGCCCGACGCGGGAGTTTGCCGAGTGGGCGCTGTCCATGGAGCTGCGCTGGATCGGCATCGACGCGGGCTCGGCGGACCACCCGATGAACACCATCATCCGCAAGCTGCGGCCCGACCTGGCCCGGGAAGCGGAGCGCAAGCTGGGCCGGCCGCTGGACGAGATCTTCCCCGAACACGAGTTCCAGCTGATGCACAACGTCCTCTTCCCCCACGACCTGGTCCACGTGGAGAACGTGGGCGGGGACATCGACCGGGTGTTGAACCAGCGGGTCTGGATCGGCTGCTTCCCCTGGAAGTTCGAGGGTGGCGAGGCGGCCTTCTGCCGCGTGGTGGCCTTCGTCCAGCGGTGAACCGCGGGTTGGCCGCCGGCACCAGGACCTGGTGGAAGCCGGGCGCGGCCGCCGGGGCCCGCCCACGGGAGCAAGGGGAGAGGGGCATGGCCGCAGCGCCTGACGATCTGAAGGACGGCCAGGGAGCGGGCGCCCTGGCGATGCCCGGTGCGCCGGAAGACGTAAAGGCGGGGGAACCGGAAGCCCCGGCCAGGCCGGGGGCCCTCTGGGTGGTGGCCCTGGGTGGCAACGCCCTCCTGCGCCGCGGGGAGCGGGGGACCTACGAGGAGCAGGCCGCCAACCTGGCCGCCGCAGCCCGCCAGCTGGCTGGGCTGGTCGCCCGAGGCGACCGCCTGGTGATCGTCCACGGCAACGGGCCCCAGGTGGGCAACCTGCTGATCCAGCAGGAGGAGGCGGCCGCCCTGGTGCCGCCCATGCCGCTCCATGCCTGCGTGGCCATGACCCAGGGCCTGCTGGGCTTCATGCTGCAGCAGGCCCTGGAGCGGGAGCTGGCTCACCGGGGGCTTCGCCCCCGGACGGCGGCGCTGATCACCCGGGTGCAGGTTCGTCCGGAGGACCCGGCCTTTGCCCGGCCCTCCAAGCCCGTGGGGCCCTTCTTCGGGGAAGAGGCCGCCCGGACCCTGGCCCGCCAGCGGGGCTGGCACGTCGCCGAAGACGCCGGCCGCGGCTGGCGGCGGCGCGTGGCCTCCCCCGACCCCCAGGCCGTCGCCGAGCTGGACGTCATCGCCCAGCTGGTGGCGGCGGGGGTCACCGTGGTGGCGGCGGGCGGCGGCGGTATCCCGTGGGCCCAAGGGCAGGGGGTGGAGGCCGTCATCGACAAGGACCTGGCCGCGGCCCGGCTGGCCGTGGACCTGGAGGCCGGCGGCCTGTTCATCCTGACCGATGTGCCCCACGTGGCCGTCCACTGGGGGACGCCCCGCCAGCGCAGCCTGGGGCGGGTGACAGCGGCGGAGCTGGCCGCCTACCGGGAGGCCGGGCACTTCGCGGCGGGCAGCATGGGGCCCAAGGTGGAGGCGGTCCTCCGGTTCGTCGAGGCCACCGGCCGGCGAGCGGCCATCGGCCCGCTGGAGCGGGCGGCCGACGTGGTCGACGGGCGGGCGGGGACCCAGGTGATCCCCGCCACGGCGGCCACGGTGGCATGAGGGGGCAGGGGGCCAGCCGCCCCGGCACCGCTTTGCCGGCACGCAGCTCTTTGCCGACACCCCTTGGGGACCGGTCCCCCAGGCCGCCCGCCGCCCGCTCCCCGGCGAACCCGGCCTTGCTCCCCGGTGAACCCGGCCCGCGGGGCCGGGGCTGGAGCGGGGTATCGCTTGCTTGCGCAACAGGCGTTCTGCGGCCGGCGGCCGGTCGCTCCCTGGACCCGGCTCCTCCCCCGGCCCCTCACACCCCGGCCCCGGCCACGGCACCGGCCCGGCCCAGCGCCTCCTCGGCGAAGTGGCAGGCCACCCAGTGGCCCGGCCGGATGGCCCGCCAGGCCGGTTCTTCCTGGCGGCAGCGGTCCCGGGCCAGGGGGCAGCGGGTGTGGAACCGGCACCCGGCGGGGGGCCGGGCGGGACTGGGCACATCGCCCTGCAGGACGATGCGCTCCCGCCGGCGCTCGGGATCGGGCTCGGGGATGGCCGAAAGCAAGGCCTGGGTATAGGGGTGGGCGGGCCAGGCGTACAGCTCATCGGCGCCGGCCAGTTCCACCAGCTTGCCCAGATACATCACGCCCACCCGGTCGCTGACGTGCCGGACCACGTTGAGGTCGTGGGCGATGAACAGGTAGGTCAGCCCCAACTCGCGCTGCAACTCCATCAGCAGGTTCAGGATCTGGGACTGGATGGAGACGTCCAGGGCGCTGACGGGCTCGTCGCACACCACCAGCCGCGGGTTGAGGGCCAGGGCCCGGGCGATGCTCAGCCGCTGGCGCTGGCCGCCGGAGAACTCGTGGGGCAGGCGGCGGGCGTCCTGGGCCGACAGGCCGACCCGCTCCAAGAGTTCCGCCACCCGCCGGTCCCGCTCCCGCCGGGGCACGCCGTGAATGACCAGGGGTTCGGCCACGATCTGCCCTGCGGTCATCCGCGGGTCCAGGGACCCGAAGGGGTCCTGGAAGACGATCTGCATCTCCCGGCGCAGCCGCCGCATGGCAGCGGCCGGGAGCCGGGTCAGGTCCCGGCCGCGGTAGAGGATCTGACCCGCCGTGGGCTCCACCAGCCGCAGGATGGCCCGTCCCGTGGTGGTCTTGCCGCAGCCGCTCTCGCCGACCAGGCCCAACGTCTCCCCCTCGTGAAGGGTGAAGGACACGCCGTCCACGGCCCGGATGAACCCCTCCACCCGCCCGAAGACCCCGCGGCGGATGGGGTAGTACTTTTTGAGGTCCCGGACCTCCAGCAGGGGCGCCCCCGCGGACGAACCGTCCTCATCCGTAAACGCCGTCAACGTCCCGCCGCCGGCCCGGGACGGGCCGCCGGAGCCCGAGCCGGGGTCAAAAGAGGGGGCGGCGCCTGCCGTGATCTGTCGCCTCATCGTGCACTCACCTCCCGGCGGCCTTGGCCGTGCAGCCAGCAGCGGGCGCCCCGGCCCGGTTCCACCGGAACCCACGGCGGCGCCTCCCGGCGGCAGACGTCCATGACGTCGGGACAGCGGGGCGCGAAGGGACAGCCCGGCGGGCGGCGGGAGGGATGGGGGACCGCCCCCTCGATGGCCGGCAGGGGCGTCTTGCGCGGCAGGTCCCGCCGGGGGATGGAGCGCAGCAGGCCCGCCGTATACGGGTGGCGGGGCTGGCGGAAGACCGCCTCGACCGGCCCTTCCTCCACCACCTCACCGGCGTACATCACCACCACCCGGTCGGCCATCTCCGCCACCACGCCCAGGTCGTGGGTGATGAAGAGGATGCTGGTGCCTAGCTGGCGCTGCAGCGCCCGCAGCAGGTCCAGGATCTGGGCCTGGATCGTCACGTCCAGGGCCGTGGTGGGCTCGTCGGCGATCAGCAGCCGTGGCCGGCAGGCCACGGCCATGGCGATCATCACCCGCTGCCGCAGGCCGCCCGAGAGCTCGTGGGGGTACTGGTCCAGCCGCCGCTCGGGGTCGGCGATGCCCACCTGCCGGAAGGCCTCCAACGCCAGGGCCCGCGCCTCCTGGCGGCTGCAGCGGCGGTGGACGCGGATCGCCTCGGCCACCTGCTCGCCGCAGGTGTAGACCGGGTTCAGGCTCGTCATGGGCTCCTGAAAGATCATGGCGATGCGGTTGCCCCGGATGCCGCGCATCACCCCCTCGCCGGCCCGGGCCAGGTCGGTGCCCTCGAAGAGGATCCGGCCCCGGCGGACCCGGGCCTGGGGCTCGGGCAGAAGCCCCATGATGGAAAGGGCGGTGACGCTTTTGCCGCAGCCGCTCTCGCCGACCAGCGCCACCGTTTCGCCCTCCCCCACCTGGAAGGTGGCGCCCCGCACGGCATCAAAGGGGCCGTCCTCGGTGTGGAACCGGACCCACAGGTCCTCCACGGACAGGACCGGGGCGGTGGAACCGGCCGGGGCCCGTCCAACCCGTTGGCTCACGCCATCCCACCTCCTTGGCGCCGGGTGAGGCGGCGGGACGCCGCCTCACAGCCCCAGGGCCGCGCCGCCGTCCCGCGGGTCGGCCGCCCCTTCGTAGACCCCGTCTTCCAGGACCCGGATCAGCATCGCCGAGCCGCCGGCGGCCCAGGGGCCCACCCCCCGCAGCACGTGGCCGCGGCGCAGCAGCTCGGCCGCCGTCTCCGCCGGGAAGCGGGATTCCAGGCGCAGCTCCAGGGGCGCCTTCAGGCTGATGGGATCGGTGCCGGGGAAGCTGGTCCAGCGGGGCGCCGCCACGGCCCGGTAGGCGTCCATCCCGAAGTCCAGCACGTTGACGAGGACCTGCAGGTTCCACTGGGGCTGGCCGTCGCCGCCGGGGGTGTTGCCCACCAGGACCAGCTCGCCGTCGTCGCGGGCGGCGCGGGTGGCGCCGGCCGCGGGGCCTGCTGCGGGGCTCGCCGCGGAGCCCACCGCGGGGCTCGCCGGGGTGGCGCCGAGCCCTCCACCAGGGGTCCCGCTACCGGGCGTGCCGTCGCCGGCGCCGTCGCCGCCGGCAATGCCCGCCGCCGGCTGGCCGTCGCCGGCCGGCGCCCGGGTCACCAGGTAGGTATTCAAGGTGTGCATCGTCCGCTTGCCGGGGGCCAGGCCGTTGGGATGCTCCTCGCTCAGGACGAACCCGCGCCCGGCCCGGTTGTTCATCAGAAAGCCGGTGCCGGGCACCATCACCCCAGCGCCCCAGAGGGCCGAGATGCTGTGGATGAAGGAGACGGCGTTCCCCTCGGCGTCGACGGCGACAAAGGAGGTGGTGTCGCCGTCCAGCTCCCCGCCGGCGGGGGCGTTGTTGGCCCGCTCGGGGTCGATGTCCCGGCGCCGCCGGGCGGCGTAGGCCTTGCTCAGGAGGCGCTCGACGGGCGCCTGGACGAACCGGGGATCGCCCAGGTACGCGTTGCGGTCCGCGAAGGCCAGCTTCTTGATCTCCACCAGCAGGTGGACCACGTCGGGGTCCGTGGGGGACCGGCCGGCCAGGTCGAAGCCCTCCAGCAGGTTCAGCATCTCCAGGAGGATCAGTCCCTGGGAGGGCGGCGCCGTCTCGAAGACCCGGTAGCCACGGTAGGTGGTGACCAGCGGCCGGTAGACCTC
>DATCLH010000097.1:0-3098 GCA_036564035.1 Thermaerobacter sp. | reverse complement strand
CATGATCGAGCTCAACAACAAGGAGCTGGCCGATCCGCGGGTGCGGCAGGCGCTGAACTACGCCATCGACTGGGATGCCATCCTCCAGGAGCTCTACCAGGGCCACGCCCACCGGGTGGCGACGGCCATGCTGCCCAGCGGTTTCGGCTATGACGAGAGCCTCAAGCCCTATCCGTACGATCCGGAGAAGGCGAAGCAGCTGCTGCGGGAGGCGGGGTACCGGGTCGACTGACAGCGCCACCGGGGACCCGGCGCCGGGGGAGGGGGGCGGCCGGGCCCCCCGGAGCCGGGCCGGCGGGACCGGCGGGGCGCCGCGGCGGGCGGTCCGGGCACCGGGCACCGGGCACCGGGTGACGGCACCGCCCGGTGGCGAGGCCGCGACGGCGCCGCGGGCGCCGGCCGGCGGCGCGGGTCCCAAGGGGGAGGTGCGGCGATGCGCGGCGGGTGGATCCTGCGGCGGGTGGCGATGACGGTGCCCCTGGCGGTGGGCATCGTGCTGGTGAGCTTCATCCTCCTGCGGGTGATGCCGGGGGACCCCGTCGACATCATGTTGCGGGGCGGCGGCACCTCCAGCGAGGCCGAGGCCCGGGCCCTGGCCCGGCAGCTGGGGCTCGACCAGCCGCTGCCCGTCCAGCTGGCCCGCTTCGCCGGCGACCTGGTCCACGGCGACCTGGGCGAGTCCATCCGCAGCCGCCAGCCCGTGGTCCAGATGCTCCTCGGCACCCTGCCGGCCACGGTGGAGCTGGCCCTGGCCGCCCTGGTCTTTGCCGTGGGCGCCGGCGTCGCCCTGGGCGTGCTGGCCGCCACCCGCCGCGGCTCCTGGCTGGACCGGGTGGTCATGGCCACGGCCTCCCTGGGCATCTCCATGCCGGCCTTCTGGTTCGGCATCGTGCTGATGCTGGTGCTGGCCGTGGGGACCGGGTGGCTTCCCACCTCGGGCCGCATCGCCTCCCAGTACGCCGGCACGGTGCCGTGGCACACGGGCTTCCTCCTGATCGACACCCTGCTGGCCGGCAACCTGGCCGCCTTCCGCTCGGCCCTGGCCCACCTGGTGCTGCCGGCCGTCACCCTGGGGGCCGAGCTGGCGGCGGTGGTGGCCCGGGTGACCCGCTCCAGCATGCTGGAGGTGATGGGGGCCGAGTTCGTCCGCACCGCCCGAGCCAAGGGGTTGACGGAGCGGCGGGTGATCCTGGTCCACGCCCTGCGCAACGCCCTGATCCCCACGACCAGCGTGGTCGGGCTGCAGGCCGGGGTCCTGCTGGGCGGCAACATGATCGTGGAGACCGTCTTCAGCTGGCCGGGGCTGGGCCGGCTGGTGGTGGAGGCCATCTTCGCCCGGGACTATCCTGTGGTCCAGGGGGCGGTGATGGTCTACGCGCTGACCTTCCTGGTGATGAACCTTCTGGTCGACCTGGCCTACACCTGGCTCGATCCGCGGATCCGGGCCACGTGAGGCCTCCGTCCCAGGCGCCGGCGCGCCGGCGGGCCTGCTCCGTGCAAGGGGCGCCGCCAGGCCCGGCGGCAGGGCGGTGGAAAGGGGGGGCGGCGATGGACGCATGGAGGGCCGACCCGCAGGCGGCAGGGTGGGAGGAACCGGCGGCTGCCCGGGAGCCAGCGCAGGGTGCCGGGGGGCTGGCGGTTCCGCCCGGCCCCCTGGCCCCAGAACCCGGCTCGGGTGGTGATCCTGGGGCGGCCGTGGCCGTCCCCGGCATCGGCCGGCGGGCGCTGCGCCATCCCCAGGTGATGGCCGGGCTTGTGGTGGTCGCCCTGTTCGTCCTGATGGCGGTGGCCGCCCCGTGGCTGGCCCCCTACGACCCGGAGGACTTCACCCTCAGCGCCCGGCTGGCGCCGCCGGCCTTCCTGCCCGGGGGCAGCCCGGAGCACCTTTTGGGGACCGACCGGGTGGGCCGGGACCTGCTGACCCGCCTGCTCTACGGGGCCCGGGTCTCCCTGCTGGTGGGGGCGGCGGCCGTCACCGTGGCCGGGCTGGTCGGTTCGGTCCTGGGCGCCGTGGCGGGCTATTACGGCGGGGTCCTCGACCAGGTGCTCTCCCGGGCGGCGGACCTGCTCATGGCTTTCCCGTACCTGCTGTTCACCATCCTGATGATGGGGATCCTGGGGCCGGGGATCGGCAACCTGATCCTGGCCCTGACCTTCAAGGCCTGGGTGGAGTTTTTCAGGGTGGCGCGGGGACAGGTCCTGGCGGAGAAGGCCAAGCCCTACGTGGAGGCCGCCCAGGCCATCGGCCGCAGCCACGCCGGGATCCTGGGGCGGGAGATCCTGCCCAACATCCTCCACGCCCTCCTGGTGGTGGCGACCCTGCGGGCCGGCCACATGATCCTGATGGAGGCGTCCTTGAGCTTTTTGGGCATCGGCGTGCCGCCCGACGTGCCGGCCTGGGGGTCCATGGTGGCGGAGGGGCGGGATTATCTGGCCAGCGCCTGGTGGGTGTCGACCCTGCCCGGCCTGGCCGTGCTGGTGCTGGTGCTGGCGATCAACACCCTGGGCGACGGGTTGCGGGAGCTCCTGGACCCGAGGCTCCGGGTCTAGGTGCCCCCTCCGGCGCGGCCTTGGGGCGGCCTTGGAGGTGGCCTTGGGGGCGGTGTTGGGGACTGGGTTGGGGACGGGGCAGCCGCGGACGCGGGAGATTGCCGAAGATGCGGGAGATGATGAAGCCATGGCGATGCCCGTCATCGGCATCGCGGCGTCGGTGGACGTGATGGCCCCCGCCGATCCGGGCGGGGGCGCCGTGCCTTCGGGTGAGGCCCTCGTGCCTGGGGGCGGGGACCCGGCACCGGCGGGCGGGCTGCCCGTGCCGGGCCGCCGGGGTACGGGCCCGGCGGGCCCGCCGCCCGGGCCGGCGGGCCCCGGCGACGACCCCGGGGGTGGGGCGGGGATTGGGGACCGGCCGGGCGGCACCGGGCCGGCGGCGCCGCGCCTGGTGGCCGTCCTGCCCATGACCTACGTGGACGCCGTGGCGGCGGCGGGGGGCCTGCCGGTGATCCTGCCGGTGGCGCGGCCGGGCGATCCGGTCGAGCTCTGGCTGGACCGCATCGACGCCCTGGTGGTGCCGGGGAATTATCCGTACCTTCCTGCGG
>DATCLH010000096.1:0-4840 GCA_036564035.1 Thermaerobacter sp. | reverse complement strand
GATTGTCGACCACGGGCAGCAGGGACCGGGCCAGCTCGGCCTCGGCCTCCTGGCGCCAGCGCCCCTGCTCTTCCAGCATGCGCCGCCGGTAGTTGGTGAAGTCGGCCTGGAGCCGCCGCAGCTGGTCCAGGGCCTCGTCGGCCCGGCGGCGGGCGGCGTCCGCCTCCGCCCGGGCGGCCGCGGCCTCGGAACGGGCCGCCTCCGCCTCAGCCCGCGCCTCCTCCAACGCCTGGCGGGCCGCCGCCAGGGCGGCCCGGGCCTGCTCCAGGTCCAGGGCCTCCCCGGCCGGGTCCTCCGCGGCGGGAGCCTCCGGGGCGCGCCCGCCGGCCGTCCCCGGAGGGGTCGCGGCGGGGTCCGGCTCCTGGGGGTTCGTCCGCGTCGCGCCTGTCGCGTCCTCTGTCACGATGGGCCCTGCCTCCTTCCCGTCGCCCGTCGCCGGCCGGTCCCGGACAAAAAAGCCCCGCCACCGGCTGGCAGGGACGGGCCATCCATCCGGCGGCGGGTCCGGTCACCGCACCGTGCGCTCAAGGGCCTCCGTCAACAGCTGCGCCAGCAGCTCCATCAGGCTGGTGATCCGGGGGTAGTGCATCCGCTTGGGGCCGAGGACGGCGATGCGACCGGCCACCTCACCGCCCAGACGGTACGTGGCGCTGACCACGCTGCAGTCGTACAGATCCGGATACGGGTTCTCGTGCCCGATGGTGATCACCAGTTCCTCGTTGCCCTGCCGGCCCAGGAGATCCCGCACCAGCTCCTGCCGCTCCACCAGGCCCAGCACCGCCTGGGCCCGCTCCAGGTCCTGGAACTCGGGCTGGCGGAAGAGCCGGCGGGTGCCCAGGACGAAGACGGGATGGTCCTCGTCGGAGGCCGGCGGCCGCAGGGCCTCCAGCGCCACCTCCAGCAGGGCGCCGCAGGCCGCCAGCTCGTCGTAAAGCTCCCGCAGCACCGTGTGCCCCACCCGGTCCAGGGTGAGCCCCGCCAGGCGCCGGGTCAGGACGGCGGAGATCCGCTGCAGGTCGGCCTCGCTGGCCGGCTCGGGCAGCTCCAGCAGCCGCTGCTGTACCAGGCCCTCGTCGGTCACCAGGACCAGCACCGCCCGGCGCTCGCTGAGGGGCAGCACCTGCAGGTGCCGGAAGGTGACCGGTTCCACCCGCGGCGCCTCGACCAGGGCCAGGCAGTCCGTCGCCTCGCTGAGGACCTGGGCCGTCTGCCGCAAGAGGCGGCCCACCTGGTCGACCCGCTCGGCGTACAGGCGGCGCAGCCGCTCGACCAGTTCCGGCGGCGGCACCACGGTGTCCATCAGCATGTCGACGAAGAAGCGGTAGCCGCGGTCGGACGGGATCCGCCCGGCGGAGGTGTGGGGTTGCTCGAGGAAACCCATCTCCTCCAGGTCCGCCATCTCGTTGCGGATGGTGGCCGGGCTCACCCCCAGCCCGTACTTGCGGGCCAGGGTGCGGGAGCCGACGGGCTCCGCCGTGTCGACGTAGTCCTCCACCACGGCCTTGAGGACCTGTTGCTTGCGCCGGTCCATGGCGATCCCCCCTCGGCTCCGGGACGGCCCTGGCGCGCTGGCGGCCCGCGGCCCTCGAGGGCCGGCCTGCGAGCCGCCCGGGCCCGCCCGGCGGAGGCCGAGCTGCCTCCCGGACACCGGGCCGGATTAGCACTCGATATCCGAGAGTGCTAACGATCCTCTTTACAAGGTAGCACCGCGGGCGGCCTGCGTCAATGCGTCGCCGTCCCGGGACGATCCGGCCCCGGCCCGTCGGCCCCGGCCCGCTGCGGCCTGCCGCCGGCGGGCGGCGCGGCCACGGGCGGTGCCGGCGCCATGGATGGCCGGCGCCCCGGAGGAGGGGTGTGGACGGGCGGGGGCAGCGGCCGGGATGGGTGGCCGGCCCCCCCGGCCTGCTGGCGGAAGGGGATGGTGGGCGGTCAGCGGCCGGCCTCGGCCGGTTCGTCCCCTGTGGCGACGAAGTGCTCCAGCACGCTGTTGGCCACCGGGACCGCGTGCGGGGCCAGGCGCAGCCGGCCGCCCTCCCGGACGAGCCAGCCCTCCGCCAGCAGCCGGCGGACGGCCTCCGGGAAGGCCTCCTGGGGGGTGAGCCCGAAGCGCCGGGCGAAGCGGGCCTCGTCGACCCCCGCCGCCAGGCGCAGGCCCAGGATCATGGTGTCCTCCATGGCCTGCCGCCGGCCGACGGGCTCCCGCAGGTCGACGGGCGACCGTCCCGCCTCCAGGCAGGCCGCATAGGCCACGGGGTGGAGCCGGTTCCGCCGCCGCTCGCCCTGCCAGCAGGACCAGGCCCCGGGGCCGGCGCCCAGGTACGAACCGTTGAGCCAGTAAACCCGGTTGTGGACGGACTCCCGGCCCGGCCGGGCGAAGTTCGAGATCTCGTACCGGACGAACCCCGCCGCCCCCAGCCGCTCGCCGGCCCGGTCGAACATGGCCCGCTCCTCGTCCTCCCCGGGCAGGTCCAGCTGGCCGGCCTCCCACCGCCGGTGGAAGGGCGTGCCCGGGTGCAGTTCCAGGCCGTAGCAGGAGACGTGCTCGGGCGCCAGGGCGATCACCGCCTCCAGGGACGCCTCCCACTGGGCCAGGGTCTGGCCGGGCAGGCCGAAGATCAGGTCCACGTTCACGTTGTCGAACCCGGCCCGCCGCACCCGGTCGTAGGTGGCGCAGAAGTCCGCCCAGGTGTGGTCGCGGCCGATGGCCTGCAGGAGCTCGTCCTGCACGGCCTGCAGCCCCAGGCTGAGCCGGGTCACCCCGCCCTCCCGCAGGGCCCGCAGCCGGTCGCCGTCCAGGGTGCCGGGGTTGCACTCCACGGTGATCTCGGCGCCCGGGGCCAGGGCGAAGTGGCGGCGCACCGCGGCCAGCAGCCGCTCCAGCTCGGCCGGCTCCAGGATCGACGGGGTCCCCCCGCCCACGAAGACCGACACCAGCGGCCGGGTGAGGGCGGGATCGGCGGCCAGCAGGGCCAGCTCCCGCTCCAGGGCCGCCAGGTAGCGCGCCTTGCCCTCAGGGTCCAGCAGGTAGGTGTTGAAGTCGCAGTAGTGGCAGCGCTGGCGGCAATAGGGGACGTGGATGTACAGGGCGGGGCCGGCGTCCCACTCGGGCCAGGCGCCGCCGGCGGCGATCGCCTCCTGGGCGCGCCCCGCCGCCGGGGCCGGGTTCGTCCCCGCACCCGGCGGCCGGCTCACCGGCCCCCGCCTCCCCGGGGCTCGTCCACCCGCAACACGGCCATGAAGGCCTCCTGGGGGATCTCCACCCGGCCCACCTGCTTCATCCGCTTCTTGCCTTCCTTCTGCTTCTCCAGCAGCTTGCGCTTGCGGGTGACGTCGCCGCCGTAGCACTTGGCGAGCACGTTCTTCTTCAGGGCGCGGATGGTCTCCCGGGCGATGACCCGGGAACCCACCGCGGCCTGGATCGGCACCTCGAAGAGCTGGCGAGGGATCAGTTCCTTGAGCCGCTCCACCAGGGCGCGGCCCCGGGCGTAGGCCTTGTCCCGGTGGACGATGACCGACAGGGCGTCCACCAGCTCCCCGGCCACCAGCACGTCCAGGCGCACCAGGTCGGACTCCCGGTACCCCTCCAGGTGGTAGTCCAGGGTCGCGTAGCCCTTGGAGCGCGACTTCATCTGGTCGAAGAAGTCGTACATGATCTCCGCCAGGGGCATCAGGTACTCCAGCCGGACCCGCCGGGTGTCCAGGTATTCCATGTTGACGAACTCGCCGCGCCGGTCCTGGCAGAGCTCCATCAGGGTGCCGACGTAGTCCTTGGGCGTGAAGATGGAGGCCCGCACGTAGGGTTCCAGGAACGCCTCGATGCGGTCCCGGGGCGGCAGCTCGGCGGGGTTTTGGATCTCCACCTCGCTGCCGTCCCGGAGCCGGACCCGGTAGACCACGCTGGGCGCAGTGGTGATCAGGTCCAGGTCGTACTCCCGCTCCAGCCGCTCCTGGACGATCTCCATGTGCAGCAGGCCGAGGAACCCGCAGCGGAAGCCGAAGCCCAGGGCCTCCGAGGTCTCCGGCTCGAAGACCAGGGCGGCATCGTTGAGGTGCAGCTTCTCCAGCGCCTCCCGCAGCCGGTCGTAGTCGCCCGGGTCCACGGGGTACAGGCCCGTGAAGACCATGGGCTTGGCCGGCTGGTAGCCGGGCAGCGGCGCCGCCGCCGGCCGGTCGACCAGGGTGATGGTGTCGCCCACCCGGCAATCGCGCACGTTCTTGATGCCCGCGGCGACGAAGCCCACCTCGCCGGCGGCCAGTTCCTCCACGGGTACCAGCAGGGGCCGGAAGGTGCCCAGCTGGTCGACCTCAAACTCGGCCCCCGACGCCATCAGGCGGATCCGGTCGCCGGGGCGCAGCCGGCCGTCCCGCACCCGGACGTAGGCGATGACGCCGCGGTAGGGATCGTAGTGGCTGTCGAACACCAGGGCCCGCAGCGGCGCCTCCGGGTCGCCCGCCGGCGGCGGGATGCGCTGGACCACCGCCTCCAGGAGCCCGTCGACGCCGGTGCCCTCCTTGGCCGAGACCAGCAGCACCTCCTCCGGGTCGAAGCCCAGGTCGGCCAGCTGCTGGCGCACCTCCTCGGGCCGGGCGGCGGGCAGGTCGATCTTGTTGATCACCGGGATCAGGGTCAGGCCGGCGTCCAGCGCCAGATACAGGTTCGCCACCGTCTGGGCCTCCACGCCCTGGGTGGCGTCGACCAGCAGGATCGCGCCCTCGCAGGCCGCCAGGGCCCGGGAGACCTCGTAGCTGAAGTCCACGTGGCCCGGCGTGTCGATCAGGTGCAGGGTGTACTCCTGCCCGTCCCCGGCGCGGTAGAACATGCGCACGGCCTGGGCCTTGA
>DATCLH010000095.1:0-5139 GCA_036564035.1 Thermaerobacter sp. | reverse complement strand
GTGTAGGTCCGGGCGGCCACCGCCTGGGCCCGCAGGGCGTCGGCATCCCAGGAGGGGACGGCCTCGCCGGCCACCACGTGGGCGACGTACTCTTCCATCGGCATCGCCCGGGGCCCGCCGGCGGCGTGATCGAACACGGTGATCTGGGGTTCCCGGGCGAACCGCCGGGCGATGGCGGCATCGACCCGTCCCGGGGCGGCAGCGCCGTCGCCGGTGCCAGGTCCTTCCCCGTCGTTGCCCGTGCCCGGGGCGCCGGGCCGGGCTCCGGACAGGGGCGGCTTGGCGGCAGGTCCTCCGGCCAGCGGCGCCGGACCGGCAGCCAGCAGGGCCTGCACCAGCACCAGGGCCACCAGGGCCCAGGCGGCGACAGGCGGCAACAGGTTCGACCCACCGGACCGGGGTGCCTTGCGCCGCCCGGCGCGGTGGTCTCCCGTCCCGGATCCGGCACCGCCCCCGGCGGCGCCGGGGCGGGCATGACCGGTCATCCCACATCCCCCGCCCATAACCTGGGGCGAAAGGGGGCCCGGCCATACCCTGCACCTGCCCCGGGTTCCGGCCGGTCCGCCCCTCGGCGGGGGGTGGCGGGGAGTCACGGATCGTCCACGGGCAGCCACGGACGGCGGCGCCGTACCGGGTGCTGCACGGGGACACCCGGACCCCGGGACCGCGGCGCCCGAGGCCGTGGCGCTACAGCCCGGCGGGAGCGCCGTACCCCAGCAGCGCGCCGCTCCCGGGTGGCGGCAAGAGGGTCGGGCGGGCGGGAGCCCCGTCCGGCCGGATGGAGAGGGCTTCGGCCAGGGCGTCGGCCACCCAGCGGGCCGTGCGCAACGACTCGGCCAGGGTGTTTTCCGCGCCGCCGATCTCGACGATCAGCGATCCCGGGAGAAGATCCTGGTTGTAATGCCACGGTTTGAGGGCGATGCCCCGCACCAGCTGCGGGTGGATGCGACGCAGGCGGCCGGCCAGCGCCTCGGCCAGGGCCAGGTTCTGGTGCCAGCCCGGGTGGCCGGCTCCCACCACCAGCAGGACGCCGGCGGCCGGCTGGCCGCCCACCTGGACCCGGGTACTGACGGCGTCGCGATGGATGTCCAGGGCGATGCGCAGGGTCGGGTGCCGCGCCAGCAGGTCTTGAAGGCCCGCTCGGGCGCGCTCGTAGGCGTCGTCGCGGCCGGCGGCGTCGTACACCGTGCCCGACCAGACGACGTCAAGGCCCCGCTCGGCCAGCCGGCGGGCCACCGCTTGCCCCAGGGCCCGGACCGAGCGCCGGGCGTCGCGGGTGAAGGCGTCGCGGTGGATGTCCCGGTCCGGGCGGCGGCCGGCCGGCAGGTCGGGCAGGAACCCTTCCGTCGCGTGGGTGTGGTAGACCAGAACCAGCGGCCGCTCGCCCCACTGCAGGATTTCCGGCAGCGACCGGGCGCGCCACCAGAGGGAAGCGCCCACCACCACGGCCACCGCCAGCAGGATCCACAGGACGACCCGGCCTCCCGGCCCCGCCAGGAGCCCGGCCGGCAGGGGCCCCCGCAACCCGCGGCCTGGGCCGGTGGACGAACCTGCCATGTGCCGCACCCCCACCGGCGGCCCAATGACCCGCATGCCGCCTGCCCCTTACCTCTATTCCAGGACCCTGCCGGCCATGTCAGAGCCCGTCCCGCAGACCGCCGCGGGCTGCGACGTATGGTCTCAGCGGCGGTTACGGTCAGATTACAGCCGCTCATCAGAGCCAAACTAAGGCACCGGAGGTGGGAACCGATGCACCCTGCGGAACCCGCCGGCCGCCCGGCGGGCTGGACGGACGACGAAGCAAGCGGCGCGGCAGGTCATGCTGCGCCGTCGCCAGAACCCGGCGGTGCCGGCGCGCCCGCCCCGGAGCCCCTTGAGGCGGCCGCCGGCCCGGCCGGTACCCTGGAGGGGGCCATCCGGGCGCCCCAAGCCCCGGCCGCGGCCGCCGGTCCTGAGGATGCGGCCCTGGCGGGAGGCCACCCCGCTGCAGGCGTCCCGGCCGGCAGCCCGCAGGGGGAGGGGCTGGAGGCGGCCACTTCCTTTCCGGCGGAACCGGCGGCCGTGACCTCGCCCTGGGCCGGCATCGAGCTGCCGCCCACCGCCACCTCCCGGCGCCGGCGCAAGCGGGGGCACCGGGGCGGGGTGGGGCGGCGGGGCGGCCGGCGCGTGGCCCAGCCCAACCCGGAGGACGACCCCCTCTACCCGTTCAAGGTCCAGGCGGCGCAGGAACTGGGCTTGTGGCCCAAGGTGGAGGCCGAGGGCTGGGGTGCCCTGACGTCCCTGGAGAGCGGCCGCATCGGCGGCTACATGCAGCGCCTGCTGAAGGAGGCCGTCGAGGAGGGCCGCCTCTCCGCGGAAGAGATGCAGCGCCTGCTGCAGCAGCGCAGGATTCGACCGGCCTCCACGGAAACCTAACGGAAATCCCGAGGACCCTTCCCGAAATCCGAGGACCCTTCCGGCGCCCGTGCCGGACGGGGGGCCTGGCGTCGAGGACGTCGCCGGGTCCGTGGTGACGGGGGGCGGAGACGAGGAGGCGGCGGCCCATGCGCCTCACCATCCTGGGCCGGGACGGGCCGTACCCGGGTCCCGGAGGTGCCTGCGCCGGCTATCTTCTCGAGGGCCCGGAAGGGCCCGTCTTGCTGGATTGCGGCCCCGGGGTGGTGGCCCGCCTGCGCCAGCGGGTCGACCCGGCCGAGCTGGCGGCGGTGTTCTACTCCCACTACCACCCCGATCACAGCAGCGACCACTTTGTCTTGCGGTACGTGCTGGACATCGCCCGCTACCTGGGCCGGCCGCGGTCGCAGCCCATGCCGCTGTACGGGCCCGCCCGGCCGCCGGAGCTGGCGGGACGCATGCCGTACAAGGACGTGTTTGCACCGTATTTCCTCGAATCCGGGGACCGGATCACGGTGGCGGGGTGGACGGTGGCGGTGCGGGCCACCGACCACCCCCTGCCCTGCCTGGCCTCCGCCTGGAGCGCCGGGGGGCGGCGTCTGGTGTACTCGGGAGACACGGGGCCGGAGGCCGCTGCCCAGCTGGTCGAACTGGCCCGGGGCGCGGACGTCCTGCTGATCGAAGCCAGCCTGCTGGCGCGGCGGGGCGACCGGGCGCCGGGCCACCTGACCGCCCGCCAGGCGGCGGAAATCGGGCAGGCGGCCGGGGTGAAGCGCCTTCTTCTCACCCACCTCCTGCCCGAGTACGATCCGGACGAGGTCCTGGGGGAGGCCCGGGAGGTATTCCCCACCGCCCAGCTGGCAGAGCCCGGGGCGGTGTTCGACCTCTAAGTCAGGGAGAGGATGAGCCGCGATGCACCTGTCGGCCCGAGCTCGGGGCATCCAGCCCTCGGTGACCATCACCATCGACGCCCGCGCCAAGGAACTCAAGGCGGCGGGGGAGCAGGTGATCAACCTCAGCGCCGGCGAGCCCGACTTCCCCACCCCGCGCCACGTGCGGGAAGCGGCCAAGGCCGCCATCGACGCGGGTTTTACGCGCTACACGCCGGCCGCCGGCATCGCCGAGCTGCGGCGGGCCATTGCCCAAAAGCACCGCCGGGACAACGGCCTGGAGTATGCCGAGGACGAGATCGTCGTCTCGGCCGGCGGCAAGCACGCCCTGTTCAACGCCTTCATGGCCATCTGCGATTCCGGGGACCAGGTGATCATCCCCGCCCCCTACTGGGTCTCCTACCCGGAGATGGTGCGGCTGGCGGGCGGCGAGCCGGTGATCGTGGAGACCGGCCCCGAGACCGGCTTCAAGCTCACGCCCGAGGCCTTGCGGCGGGCGCTGACCCCGCGCAGCCGGGCCCTCATCCTCAACAGCCCCAGCAACCCCACGGGAACGGTCTACACCCGCCAGGAACTGGACGACCTGGCCGCCGTGGCGGCGGAGGCGGGGTTGTGGATGGTGACGGACGAGCTCTACGAGCATCTCATCTACGAGGGGGAGCACGTGTCCGTCGCGGCTCTGCGCCCCGAATACCGGGAGCGGGTGATCCTGATCAACGGCGTCTCCAAGGCGTACGCCATGACGGGCTGGCGCATCGGCTGGGCGGCGGCTCCGCGGCCCGTGGCCCGGGCCATGGCGGCCATCCAGTCCCAGGCCACCTCGTCGGTCAACTCCATCGCCCAGAAGGCGGCGGTGGCCGCGCTGACGGGCCCCCAGGACGACGTGGCCGCCATGCGGGACGAGTACCGGCAGCGCCGGGACCTGCTGGTGGAGGGGCTGTCCCGGCTGCCGGGGGTCGAGGTGCTCCGGCCGGCGGGGGCCTTCTATGTCTACCCGTCGGTCCGGGGCCTGCTGGGCCGCGAGATCGGGGGCCGGCGGGCCGGCGACGACGTGGCCCTGGCGGAGGTCCTGCTGGAGGCGGCACGCATCGCCGTGGTGCCGGGCACGGCTTTCGGCACGCCGGGCTACCTCCGGCTCTCCTACGCCACCTCCCGGTCCGACCTGGAAGAGGCCCTGCGGCGCCTGGAGCGCCTGCTGGAGGGAGCCTGAATGCCGGCGGAGGGGCACGCGGGCCCGCCACCGGCGGCAAGGGAGGCACCGCTCCCGCCAGGGAGCATGGCGCAGGGGCCTGAGGGGAGGGCGGCAGGGCGGCCTGGGCACGGTGCCGCCGGGCTTTCGGTGGGGCACCCGGGCCGGGGGCCTGGAGAGCCCGCGGCCCGGTCCCCTGGGGAGCGAGGGGTCCGGCGTCCGGGAGCCACGCCGCCCCTGGCCGGTCCGGTGGCTGTGGTGGGGCTGGGCCGCAGCAACCGGGCTCTGGTCCGGTACCTGCTGGACCGGGGGATCCCCGTCGTAGGCTGCGACCGGGTGCCGCCGGAGCAGGCGGACCCGGAGATCCACCAGCTGGCCCGGGCCGGGGTCGAGCTGCACCTGGGGCCCGGCTACCTCCGTGTCCTCCAGGAGCGGCCCTTCGGCACCGTGTTCCTCACCCCGGGGATGAAGAAGGACCTGCCGGAGATCACCGCCGCCCGGGCGGCGGGAGCTGCCGTCCGCGGCGAGATCGACCTGTTCCTGGAACGGTGCCGGGGCAAGGTCCTGGGGGTCACCGGCAGCGCCGGCAAGACCACCACCACCACCCTGCTGGCCGAGGGCCTGCGCCAGGCGGCGGCGCCCGGCGGCCCGCTGGCGGGCCGCCCC
>DATCLH010000094.1:0-5436 GCA_036564035.1 Thermaerobacter sp. | reverse complement strand
GCGCCAGCGATCTCCGGTGCGCCGGCGGACCCCAGCGCCCCGGCTGCCGTCGCCGGAGCCGGCAGGCCGAAGACGAAGTCGGCCAGGAGCTCCCGCACCGGCCGGCGGACGCCCACGGCGGCCAGCAGGTCCAGCGAGGCGGCGTCCCGCGTGGTGATCACGTCGGCCTGGGAGGCGAGCCAGCGGGTCAGGAACCGCGCCCACCGCCCCCGCAAGGGGCCGACGCCATGCCCCAGAAAGAGCACCCAGCACCCGGCCAGCCGCGCCCAGGTGGCGATCAGGAGATAGTACGGCACGGGCCCCCGGAAGAGGAAGGTCTTCGACGTGTCCTGCAAAAGCCCGCCGCCGCCGGAGATGAAGATCCCCGCCCGGGCCAGGGCCCGGGCCTTGGCCACCAGGTCGCGGCGCCAGCCCCGGTAGACGGCCCGGACCCCGTGCTGGCGGGCGGTCTGGGCCGGCCGGGTGGAGAAGACGGTGATGTCGTGATAGCCGCGCCGCCGCAGCTGGTAGAGGACGGCGGCCAGGATCGCCTCGTCGCCCGCGTTGCCGGCCCCGAAGAAGCCGGAGAGGACCACCGGGGGCCGCGGCGCGGAAGCGGCGGCTGCGTTGGGGCCGCTCGGGCGGCCCGTGCCGCTTGGACCGCTCGGACCGCTTGGGCCACTCGGGTGACCCGGGCCACTCGGACCGCTTGGGCCGCTTGGGTTGCTTGGGTTGCTTGGACTGCTTGGACCGTTTGGGCCGGTCGGGCCCCCGGCACCGCCTGCCGGGGCGGCGGCGAGGCTTGCGTGGACCGCGCCGGGTTCGAGCCGCCAGCGGGCGGCGGCGCAGGCTGAGAGGCGGGCCAGGACGACGAGATAGGCCAGCCAGGTGGCCAGCCAGACCAGCCCGAGAAGAAGGCCCAGACCAGAGGCCGGACCTGCCGGGGCCGGAATCTTCCCCGCCGGCGCCAGGGCGGCCGCTGGGACGCCGGTCAAGGCCAGGGCCCCGGTGGCCAGGGCCATCCACCCCGCCGGGCGCCGCAGCCGGGCATCTCGCCGGACCATCTGCCACAGGGCCAGCAGGGCCGCCAGGGCCACCGGGGCGGCCAGGCCGGTGGCGGCGAGGGTGAACCAGGACGCGGCGAATGCCGCTGCGGGGGAAGGGGCCCAGGACGAAGCCGCCCCGGACCCAGCGGTCAAGGATGAAGCAGCCCCGGGCGCAGCGGCCACCGCCCCCAGGGCCGCACCCCAAAGCGCCAAGAGCGCCACCCCGGCCAGGGCCGCCACGGCCGCGGCGGCGGGGGCCAGCCAGGCCGGGGGCCGGGGGACCGGTTCCTCCGGCCGGGTCGGCGCCGGCGGGTGGAACCGGCGCAGAAGGGCATACCCCAGCCACCCGGCGGCGGTGACGGCGGCGGGACCGCCGGGACCGCCCCCCGCCCGGCCCAGCCACCAGGAGGCGGCGATGACGAGAACCACCGCCGCCTCCACCAGGTTGATCGGATCGCGATGGAAGCGATGTCCCGCGGCCTTCCCCGCCGGACCCCGCCGCGGGGACTGTCGTGATGGATGCCGGGAAGCCTGCTGCGACGCCTCGTGCGAAGCCTGCGGCCGTCCTTGTTCCACGGTGACCTCCTGCGCCACCCGGCCCGGCGGCCCGGGCCGGGGTATCCGCCCCGTTCGCTCGACCTCCGCCCCTTGTCTCCGGCGCCGGGTGGGGCCCGCCGATCCCGCCGATTCAGTTGGACCCGGCCAGCAACCCGTACAGCCGCACGACCACCGCCGCCGCTTGGGCCCGGGTGATGGGCTCCCCGTAGCCGAAGCGGTCTTCATTATAACCTTCCATCACCCCGGCGGCGGCCACGGCGGCAACGGCCCCGGCCAGCGTCCCGTTCCGCGGCACGTCCCGGAAGGTCAGGCTGCCGGCCTGGGGCAGCTCGCCCGCCCGGTTTAGGACAGCCGCCGCCTCCTCCCGGCGGATGGAGCGGCCCGGCTCGAACCGGTCGTCGCCGGTGCCCTGGATGTAGCCCTGCTCGGCCGCCTTGAGGACCTCCCCGTAGAGGCTCTGGCTCGGGGTCACGTCCGCAAAGGGCGAGCGGGACGGGACGGGCAGGGGCCGGCCGCGGGCCACCTCCACCGCCCGCACCACCATGGCTGCGAACTCGGCCCGGGTGACCGGATCCTGCGGGCGGAAGACGTTGCCGGCGTAGCCTTGCACCAGGCCGAGCTGCCGGGCCCGCTCCACCTCACCGGCCAGGGTGCCCTCCACGTCGCGGAAGGGCGACCCGGCGGCCGGAGCGGGCGGGTTAGGGGCGGGCGCCTGCGGGTTGGGTTCGGAGCCCGGCGGGTTGGGCGCCGGGGCCGGCGGCGTCCCGGCCGGCGGGTTCGTCCCGGGATCGGTGTCCTGGGGCGGGGCCGGCGGCTGGCCGCTGCCGTCGCCCGGTGCGGGGACGGCGGGGTCCTGGGGGGCCGTGCCGCCGCCGGTGCCCGGCTCGGCGGCCGGGGCGATGGGCCCGTCGGGCAGCCGGTCCAGCAGGAAGGCGCCCGCGCCGTCGGCGATGCCCTTGGCCGCCGCCTGGAGGAAGGCCGGGTTCTTCAGGAGGGCGGCGTCCTGGGCGTTGGAGAGGAAGGCCACCTCCACGATGGTGGCGGGCACCAGGGACCGGTTGGTGATGGCCAGGGTGTGGCCGCGCAGCTGGGTGTCCCGGTAGACCCCCTGCCCCACGCTGACGTGGTCGAACCCCTGGCGCACGGCGGTCCAGTAGATCAGCCGGTCGTGGATGGCCCGGGCCAGGGTCTGGGACTCGGGGGCGTTGCCCCAGATGGTCAAAAGGCCCCGGCTCGTCCCGCTCAGGGTGGAGTTGTTGTGGACGCTGATGAGCATGTGGGCCGGCCAGCTGTTGGCCATCCCGGTGCGGGTCCCGGGGTCGTAGGGGTTGTCCCGGTTCCAGAGGGGCAGGTTGGGATTGCGTTCCTCCCGGGTCATCCGCACCTGGGCGCCCCGGGCCACCAGGATGTCCCGGAGCGGCAGGGCGATGGCCAGGTTGACCTCCCGTTCCACCAGCCCGTTGGCGTAGGCGCCGCCGTCGGTGCCGCCGTGGCCGGGGTCGACCACGATCCGCACCCCGTCGAGCCGGGCGGTCAGGTACTCGCCCGCCACCCAGCCGGTGCGGCCGCTGGGCGCCTGGACCTCAAACCAGCCGCCCTGCTTGGTACGCAGGGTGACCACCGTGGCCTGGGGGATGCGGTCGATCACCTCGAACTCCGTGCCGGGGCCGGCCCGCAGGTTGAGCAGGCTGCCGGTGACGATGGCCTGCGCCGGGACCGGGCCCGCCGCCTGGGCCTGGGCGGGCGTGAACCCGGCGCCGGCCCCCGCCACCAGCCCGGCGGCCACCGCCAGGGTCGCCAGCAGGCGCCGGGCGAACCCTTTGCGGCGGAACCGGCCGGCCCCTTGCCGGCCGCTGCGGGCGGCCTCGTTCCCTCCGGCCCGCGAGTCCCCGTGCCCGCCGGCCCGGACGACCGCGCCTTCCGCCGCCTCCGGCGCATCGCCGCCGTCCGACAACGAGCGGGGTGCTTCCCCGCACCCCCCTGTGAAACCCCATGGGAATGGCTCCGGTCCCATCCTCTCCCCTCACCTCCGCACGAACCAACCCCCGCCGGGCGGGGTCCGGTGTCACAACTTGGACAGATTTGTCACATGGTTGGGTTGGTTCGTCCCCGGCACGGCATGTCCTGCCCGCGTTGGGTCCCAATTCCGCCGGGAGGCTGTGGTAATCGGTGGAACCGGGTTGGAAGGGGCCGGGCGATGGCGCCCGGCGGCGGAAGGCGGAGGCAAAATGGGATGGCGGGGCGGAGGCGACAGGATGACAGGATTTCGGAAGCGACACGCTTGCGGAGGCGACGGCTCACCGGCCGGGCGGCCGGGCCGCCGATGTGGGATGGCCCGCCGATCGGGACGAACCTGACGAACCTGCCGCACCCGCCGAACCCGACGATCCTGCCGGTCCCGCGGGCCCCGAACCGCCGGGCCGCTGGGAACCGGCGCCCCGCCGGCGGGCCGCCCGCAGCACCATGGCGACGAAGCGGGCGTTGTCGACCACCACGCGGCGCCAGCGCTTGCGGGGTTCCAGCATCATCCGGTAGACGCCCTCCAGCCCGGCCTGCTGGATCCAGCGGGGCGCCCGGCGGGCCATGCCGGCCAGCACGTCGAAGCCGCCCCCCACCCCCTGGGCGTAGAGGACGCCGGTCTTGGCGAACCACCGCTCGAGGAACCGCTCCTGGCGGGGGCTGCCCAGGGCGACGAAGAGCATGGTCGCCCCGCTGGCCCGCACCCGCTCCACCACCGCCCCCTCCTCGTCGGGGCGGAAGTAGCCGTGGTGGGTGCCGGCCACCTGGAGGCCCGGCCAGCGGCGGGCGGCCTCGGCGGCGGCCCGTTCCACCACCTCGGGACGGGCACCCAGGAGGAAGACCGGCCAGCCGTGGCGGGCCGCCTCGGGCAACAGGGCCATCATCAGGTCGACCCCGGGCACCCGCTCGGGCACCCGCAGGCCGAAGCGGCGGGCGGCCCAGAGGGGGCCGGCGCCGTCGGGGCTGACCAGGTGGGCCCGGCGGATGAAGGCCCGCAGCAGGGGATCCTCCGCCGCCCGCACGTACTTGGCGGCGTTCATGGAGACCTGCAGGGTGGGTTCGCCCCGGCGAACCCGCTCGACGATGGTCTGCACCGTCTCGTCGAAGGTCAGGGCGTCCAGGGGCAGTCCCAGCAGTTCGATGCGCAGGGAAGGCACCCTCCCTCAGGACGAAAGCTCGCGTCAGCGGCACGATGACCCCGGCCAAGGCGATTCGCCGGCCCCGAGGTCGGCCCCTACGGCGCCTCCCGCCCCCGCCCCGCCCCACCGGGGCCCGTGGCCTGGCCCAGGGACCGGTACAGCACCACCAGCTCTGCCGCCTGGCGCCAGCGGTCGTGGCGGGCGGCCAGGACCGGCCCGTAGCGGCGGGCCCGCTCGCGGAAGCGGGGTTCGTCCAGCACCCGGCGGATGGCGCCGGCCAGGGCGGTGACGTCGCCCGGGGGCACCAGCAGGCCGTAGTCGCCGTCCTGGACGATCTCCGGGATGCCCCCCGTCCGGCTCGCCACCACGGGGGTCCCGCAGGCCAGGGCCTCCAGGACCACCAGCCCCAGCCCCTCCTCCAGGGACGGCAGGACGAAGACGTCGGCGGCGGCCATGGCGGCAGCCACCTGCTCGGGCGGCTGGGGGCCGGCGAAGGTGACGTGCGCGCCGATCCCCAGGGCCGCGGCCCGGGCCTCCAGGAGCTCCCGGTAGGCCGGGTCCACCGCGGGCCCCACCAGCAACAGGTGCCCGCTCCCCCGCCGCTCCCGCACCCGGGCGAAGGCCTGCACCAGGGCATCGACGCCCTTCAAGGGGATCAGGTTCCCGGCGTACACCACCAGAGGCCGGTCGCCGTA